>JAMPAW010000166.1 GCA_023666975.1 Clostridium sp. | reverse complement strand
GTCCTACTTTTTCACCTTTATTTATTTTTAGATTTAAGTCTTCTAAAATTGTTTGATTTTTCGTAAAAATTATATCTACCAGCAACGCAGCTACAATAAATGTCAATACTAACACAATCACATAAGGAATGATACGAATCTGAATCTCATCCATGATTATTTTGCCGACTAAAACATTTAAAACAGAAGCAAATACAATGGATATAATCCCTGCATAGCCAGCCAGGTAATACATTTCCCTTTTCATAACTTTTTTCAGGTTTTTCTTTGGCATTCCGATTGCACGCAAAATAGCATTTTCTTTTCTTCGATTCAAGATGCTCGTTTTGACTGTATTCGCAATATTGGAATAACATACAAATGTTGAAATAATTACCAAATAGACGGCAAGGAGTAAAAATGCCTTTAACTGTTTTTCATTTTCTTCTTTGGCAGATTCAAAGTCGATTAACACGGAAGCTTCTGTCGTATTTACATAATGGTTAATCAGGTAGGAATATATGCTCTCTTCCCCAGCACTGGTATCAAATACGATATGGTTATAATGTACTTCTCCAAAAATTTCTTTTGCCAGGGTTTCATTCATGATCAGATATGGGTTTTCCACTTCTTCCCTTAACTCTATATCAAAATAAAAGTTTTCTAATTCTGCTTTCACCTTTACTTTCATACTGCCTTTGTTTTCGTTTACGCCATCAGCAGAAATATTCACATAACCTTCTTCTATTTCACAACCATTTCCAAAGGTTGTTCCATTATCTAACTGCTTGATGGTTCTATCAGAATAATTACAATATATCAATATATTTTCCTTTACATCATATGAACCAATTTCTTTTTCATCAAATAACCGGGTCATTAATGCATCGGAAAAAATATAAACTCCGGTCAGGCATAAATCAGATTCTCCACTTTCTTCCCGAACCGTCAACGTATCGTTAAAGGCATATTTTTCTATATCTATATCATCTTCCTTTTTTATCACTGCCTCCGGATAATAGTAATCTTCATCTTTTACATCATCCAGGTTTTCCGAAACCTTATAACTGTCTATGTATGTTTCATAAGATGCAATTTTCTTCTTCCAATCCTCTTTTGTATCCAGACTGGCATTTCCTGCAAAATTCATAATCACAATCAGAATACTCTCACAAACCACAACCGAAAGAATTATCATATAAGATTTAAACCTGTTGCGTTTTATATTTCGGACTGCCAGCATTTTAATTGAGGAATGATATACTTTTTTATCCGTGCGGTATCGGGGTGACCGGTTCAAGCCTTCCACGATTCTCATGTCTGTAATCTTTCGCATTGTTACATAATTGCTAATGATTATCGTGCAAAGCCCCACAAGGCAGGTGATCATGTAAATCCAAATATTATCACTCATCGGAATCTCTTTCATGGCAATCGCAGACAGCACCTTTTCACCTATAAATCCATTCATAAACCGTCCCAGCAATTCACCAAATCCGATACCGACAAGCCCATAAATCCCAATTTCCACCCATAACATCTTTTTTAATTGTTTATAATCCATTCCAACACAGCGAAGAATCGTGTATTGGCGTATTCTTTCCTGTAGAGAAAGATTGACACTATTAAATATCAATATCCCCATGTCAAATAATATAATAAACACCAGAACGCATATTGCTGCCATTTGTAAAACATTTGTCTGCCATGCATCCTGCTTAAAGATATTATTTGATATCATTTCACTTGTTTCATTTTCATCTAACTGTAATAACTCCACGATTTCAGCCTGATACGCTTCTACCTTGTGTTTCACAAAACGCTTTTTGTTTAACGTAACAGACAATGTCTCTCCATTATCAATTGTTACATAACCCTCTTGTTCTAATACTGTTTTGGTTTGCTCCACAGTGATAAAGGTGTACAGATTATCCAATTCGGAAATTGGAAAACATTCATATATCCCAGCTACTTGAAACTCCTTTTGTTCCAAGGCATCATGCCTTTTAAGCAGGAGAACAACCTTATCTCCAACAGTAATCTCTAGTCGTTCACAAACTGTATCCGGCAGGCACAGCTCCATCGGTTTTGAAGGCAGCTTACCATGCAAAAGCTTCACTTCACCTTCGACAGAAGAGATTCCCTCCTCTATGGAAACCAGTAAACAATCCACGGATTTATCTTTTTCTAATGTTACATCACCAAAACGATTTTCATAAGCGTATTCCTCAACAGCACGATCCTGTTGAATTGCCTGCCTGACTTTATCCTTTTGATCAACATCCAGACCTTTTACCAAAAAATCAAATGAAAACCCATTGGAAAGATAACTATCATATTCGTTTTTCAAACTCCCACATATTTGCAATAGCGAAAAAACTAACAAGGTAGCCAGAATTATTCCCGTTATTGTCGTTATTTTCATGCTTCTTATAATATAGGTCAACCATATCAAAATATTCTTTTTCTTCATACTATCACCTATGATATACAGTATCATTAAATTCGCACCTTTGTAATGCACCTATACAAAATATATGCTATACTATTTCTGTTGTCCCACCGATACCTGGCAACGGGAGGAGGTGTTTGGATGGAAGTTATTACTGCTTTTCTGGTTGCTGTTGCGGCTGGTGTAGCCTGCCACTACATCATCAAATGGCTAGACAGAGACCATAAGGACAACAAATAGCCTAGTGGGTGCTTTGCCACTATAAAAGAAAAGAAGAATCCCCGGACTGTACGCTACTACGGTTCGGGGATTCGCTCTTTGTCCGGATGGACTTATTACTGCTTTTTGCCTACTGGCATTATAGCATATGCAAATATAGATTGCAATATCCCAATCTATATTTGTTCGCAAAAAGTCAATATTTCATTTTCTCTATCATTTTGAACACATTTTGCTGTCGCATGGCAACTTCTGCACCCTTTACAAAACTTAAAATTATAGTCATAAATACAGACACTTTTCACATCATACTTAAGGGATAGCTCTTTTGACACAATACTCACGATTTCTGCGGTTGCCCCTGTTCGTACAGGACTACAGTTTATGACAAGCGCATTCATAGAAATACCTCCCGGCTAAAATTTGTATTTCGGATAGGATACCACAACCGCACTTATATGTCTATCACATTTTCCTTCAATTCCCATCTCCCTCTGCACAACTTCCACGATATTTCACTCCTGATGCTTTAAAAACTTACCTTCCATATTATTTTACTTAATTATCAGCTTCGCAATAGACGATGATTATACTTCAGTCTGAACGATCCTGCCAAAATCTTTGTATGGCCGGCACATTGCCAGGTCTACTACTTTAATATCCCCATTACTTCCATGATAATGCACCTTATACAACCTGCGCATACTCTGCGGATGCTGCCCGCTGCAAATCTGTCGGCGAAAGGCATATCGTAACTCCTACCCGCCCGCCACTGACATATATTTTCTCAAGCCCTTTTGCAGACTCATCAATTACGGTAGGGAACTGCTTTTTCATGCCAATCGGTGAACAGCCGCCCCGAATGTACCCGGTCACTCCTGTAATATCCTTTGTGTGCAGCATTTCCACTGATTTTTCCCCTACCGCCTTCGCCGCCTTTTTCAGATTCACGGTGTCCGAAACGGGAACAACAAACACATAACAGGAACCGCTTTTCCCCTGCATGACCAACGTTTTGTAGGCAGCTTCTACAGGCACGCCGGATAGTTCCGTGGCATGGAGTCCATCTGTAAATTCACCACAGTCATAATGTATAACCTCGTATTCTATTTTGCTCCTGTCCAGAATGCGCATGGCATTTGTCTTTTCTTCTTTCCCCATATCAACCAGCTCCTTGTTATACTTCCTCCTATAGATGATTGCAAAACTCAAAAAGTAAATTTGCGCAACCTCTTACTTCACCTGAAAAGCCAAAACGCTGCACGGAGGCACCATAATCCTGTACCCGTCTGCCGTTTTTTCATAGTCACTGTAATCCCTGCTCATCACCCTGTCCGCCTCATCAAAGTTGTTGTGATTCCTTGCCTCGCCTGTCAGAATTTGCGCAGAAAGCACTTCCCCTGCCATGCCGGATAGTTCTATTTCTGCCGCCTCCGTCAGCGACAGGTTAGACAGGGTAAGAAGCTTACTGCCGTCCGCTGCCTCCGAGACGGTATGATTCAACATCAAAAGCCCCGCAAAGCCCGGAATTTCCTGATTTTTCAAATGGCTCTCCAACAGGGTGGCATCCTGGTGTCCTTTCAGCAGATAGAACACATAATACGTCGGTGTTTTCAGCATCCGCTCCCCTTCCGTCAATATAACCGCCTGCAGGACATTGACAGCCTGCGCCAGATTCGCCATTCGGACACGGTCACAGTGCCGGTTAAATATGTGAAGGTTTGCCGCTGCCACCATGGCATCCCGCATCGTATTCTGCTGGTACAGGAATCCGGGATTGGTGCCTTCCTCCACATCATACCAGCAGCCCCACTCATCCACAATCAGGGAAATTTCATGTGCGGGATCATATTCTTCCATGACCGCTAAATGTCTGGTGATAATCTGTTCCATTTCCACGGTCTTTCGCAGCGTTTCATAATATTCTTCGTCTGTATAAACACAGGCTGCCCCTTTCTGTTCCCAGTTTCCGGTCGGAACCGTATAATAATGCAGGGTGATCGCCTGGGTGTGCAGGGAGCTTAAATGGGAAAGCAACCGCTTCGTCCAGTCCGTATCCTCCGCATTTGGCCCGCAGGCAATCTTATACAGCGTATTTCCACTGAAATTCTTGCAAAAGCTCTGGTAACGCCGGTACTCGGCTGCATAATATTCCGGCTCCATGTTACCGCCGCCGCCCCAGCTCTCATTACCTATCCCCAGATACTTTATGCGCCACGGCTCCTTATGTCCATTTTCCCTGCGCCAATTTGCCATGGGGGATTCACCGTCAAAGGTCATGTACTCTATCCATTCGGAAAGCTCCTGTACCGTACCGCTCCCCAGATTGCCAGCTATATACGGCTCACAGCCAAGCTCCTCACACAAATCCAGAAACTCATGTGTGCCAAAGCTGTTATCCTCTACCACGCCTCCCCAGTTGGTATTTACCATGCGCTTGCGGCTTTCTTTTGGTCCCACGCCGTCCTTCCAGTGGTATTCATCTGCAAAGCAGCCTCCCGGCCACCTAAGAACCGGAATGGAAATTGCTTTCAGGGCTTCCAGAACATCCTTGCGCATCCCTCTCACATTGGGAATCGGGGAATTTTCTCCGACATATAATCCCTCATAGATACACCTTCCCAAATGCTCCGAAAAATGCCCGTAAATCTCCTTGTGAATCTTTGACTGCCTCTTATCCGGAAAAACCACCAATTTCGCTTTCATTGTCCCATTCCTCCACAACATAATTTAATGTATTAACATATCATACCATATGAATCCGGTTAATACCAGTCATGCTTTTCATTCCGGTCAAGTGCGTTAATCTGCTGCATCTCTTCTTCCGTCAGTTCAAAATCATACAATTCCGTGTTTTCCTGGATATGGTCTGGATTGCTGGAACCCGGTATGACTACCACGCCCTTTTGCAGGTTCCAGCGGAGTATGACCTGTGCGGAAGATTTCCCATGATTTTTTGCAATTTCGGAAATCACTGTATCGCCAAGAAGTTCCGCTGTATGCCCCCTGCCCCCAAGGGGATACCAGCCCTGTACGACAATGCCAAGTTTCTGGATATATGGAATGACCTCATTTTCCTGATAATAGGGATGGATTTCATTCTGCACCAGTGCCGGAGTAATGGTGACCTGTGGCAGAAATTCCTCCAGTTCCTCCACATACCAGTTTGACAGGCCAATGGAACGGATTTTCCCTTCTTTTACCGCCTGCTCCATTGCCTTATATGCCTTTACATCATTTGTTCCGGGGTGGTGCAGCAGCATGAGGTCAATATATTCAATATCTAATTTTTCCAGTGCCTCTTCAATCGCCTGCTCCGGCTCGTCAAACTGGTTTGGATATAGCTTCGTTATCACAAATATTTCTTCCCTCGGAACACCGGAGTTACGGACTGCCTCCCCCACTTCTTTTTCATTGCCATACATATAAGCGGTATCAATGAGCCGCACGCCTCTTTCCAATGCTGCCGATACAGACTCTACGCATACCTCGTCCGTAAGGCTGTATGTGCCGATTCCGTTCAGCGGCATTTCATATCCGCTGTTTAGCATAACGGTCCTGGTTTCAAAATTGAATTTTCCCGTGTCTGCCATATCATTTTCATCTCCCTGCACCGTTTCCCTTTTTTCATTCTCTTTTGCCGCCTCTGTCAAATGACCAGTTTCGGTCTGCTCGGCAGATGGGGATGAAACATTTCCTCCTGCCTTCTGGCACCCAGCCATGCCAAGGAGAGCAATAACAGCAAACAATCCATAAATTATTTTATTCATCTCATGCCTCCGTTTCCGCTGAAACTTTTTCCACCCTCCAAATGGTGTGTTATTTCAAGTGTTCCTCAAAAAACTGTTCCAGCTTATCAAACGGAATCGCACCTTTCCCGCCTCCGTCATACAAATCGGTGTGAACCGCATCCGGTATAATCAACAGCTCCTTATTATCTGCATACGGATTATCCTTTACCATAGCTGCATACGCATCGCGGCTGAAATAGCAGGAATGTGCTTTTTCCCCGTGCATCACCAATACGGCACTGCGGATTTCATTGCTGTACTTCAGAATCGGCTGGTTCATAAAGGACATACAGCCAGTCACATTCCAGCCTCCGTTGGAATTTAAGGAACGCTTGTGGTAGCCGCGGTCCGTTTTGTAGTAATCGTAATAGTCTGCCACAAAGAACGGCGCATCTTCCGGAAGCGGATCGACAACGCCACCACCGAGGACATAACTGCCACTCTTGTAATCAGCAATCCGCTGTGCATTCATGGCTTTCTTTTTCTCATATCTCGCATCGGCAGAGGCCTCGGAATCAAAATATCCGTTCGCATTGACACGGGTCATGTCGTACATGGTCGAAGCCACCGTTGCCTTAATACGGGTATCCAGCGCTGCCACATTCAATGCCATGCCGCCCCAGCCGCAAATACCGATAATCCCAATTTTCTCCGAATCCACATTATCCTGCACGGAAAGAAAATCCACCGCCGCCTGAAAATCCTCGGTATTGATATCGGGTGAT
>JAMPAW010000165.1 GCA_023666975.1 Clostridium sp. | reverse complement strand
ATGCAGTTAAACTAAGCATTTGCCTTCGGCAAATACTAAGGTTAACTAGTATAACATTGCAGGAGGCGCAGATAAATGACAGATGACGGATTAATCCTATACAAATTAATCATTCTGTATATGCTGGACCGGGTAGATTTCCCGCTGACCGGCTCACAGATATCACAGTTTATTCTTGATAAGGGGTACACCGATTATTTTACTCTACAGGTAGCGATCAATGATTTAAACGAAATGGATTTCATTAAACCCACTGCCGAGCGCAACCATACGCTCTACGAAATTACCGAGCACGGCAAGGAGGCTGTGGAGCTGTTTGAATTTAAGATAAACTATCCCATTAAAATGGATATTTTAAACTATCTGAAGGAACAAAAGATAGAACTGCGCAACGAATCTGCCATTTCCTCCGACTACTATCCCTCCAACAATGAGTACGTTGCACAGTGCAGCATTAAAGAGCGGAACCAGACTCTCTTAGAGATTAAAATTACGGTACCCACTCAGGACCAGGCAATCCATATCTGCGATTCATGGAGGGACAAAAATGAGGAAATTTACCAGTACCTCATCTCGGAGATGTGGAATGCGTAATCTCCTCAATATAATCTAAAATTTCCTCTCTGCCCTGCTTGGACAGTGCAGAGTATGGAAAAATCAAATCCTCCGGTGACATTTCCAGTCCGGTGCGTATGATTTTCAGATTTTTCTGCAGCTGGGAACGCTTTATCTTATCCAGCTTCGTCGCAATAATCACAGGGGTAAAACCGTTGTGGCAAATCCAGTCATACATCATCTTGTCATTTTCCGACGGCGCATGCCGGATATCAATAAGCAAAAACACCAGTGCCAAATTCTTAGAGGTGTGTAAATAATTCTCAATCATGCCTCCCCATTTATTTCTCTCGGACAAAGACACCTTGGCATATCCATATCCCGGTAAGTCGACAAAATAGAATTCATTGTTAATCTTATAGAAATTAATGGTCTGCGTTTTCCCCGGCTGGGATGACGTTCTCGCCAATGATTTCCGGTTTAACAGCCCGTTAATCAGCGAAGATTTCCCCACATTGGACTTCCCGGCAAAAGCGATTTCTACTCCTTCATTTTGCGGCAGCCTGCTTGTGACGCCACAGACCGTTTCCAGCTTTGCATCTTTAATGATCATATCCTTCCTCACTTCCTGTATTTCCTGTCCGGCTGCTTATCGTTCACATCGCCACCCGGCTTCCCTGCTATTTTTTTAATGAAAAAGACCTCTTCACCATTCCGTTTTCAATCACTTCCCGCATATGTGAGACATAAATAATCTCCAAACCCTCAGTGATTTCCGCCTCTAACTCCTCGACATTCCTGCGGTTTTCGCAAGGTACCAGAACTTTTTCCATACCCGCATTCTTAGCCGCCAGCAGCTTTTCCTTCAGCCCTCCGATTGGCAGCACATTCCCTTTCAGGGTAATTTCTCCGGTCATTGCCAGTTTTCCAGCTACTGCCCGGTTAACAAGTGCCGAATACATCGCCAAAGCCATTGTAATTCCGGCAGACGGTCCGTCCTTGGGAGTAGCGCCTTCCGGAACATGGACATGGACGATATGCTTCTCAAAATATTCCTCCGGAAGCTTCTTGATATCGGGAAGTGTCCGCACAAAGGACAGCGCAATCTGCGCAGATTCTTTCATCACATCCCCCAGATTACCGGTAAGTGTCAAGCCTCCTTTACTGCTATCCAGCAAGTTCACCTCTACCTTAAGGGTGTCTCCTCCCACTTTTGTCCACGCAAGTCCGGTAACCACACCTACCTTATCCTCAAGGTCTCTGCTGTCCTCGGTATATTTTTCTACCCCTAAAAGCTCTGTCACCTTTTTCGGCGTCACCCGTAAAGACTTGTATTCCTCCGTGAGTATTCCTCTTGCCGCTTTCTCCATTAACCTCCCCAGCATCCGCTCTAAGTTGCGGACTCCGGCCTCTCTTGTATAGTTTCGGATTAATTTGTAGATAGCGTCATCTGTAATTTTAAACTGTCTGCCGTTTAAGCCGTTCTTTTTTTGCTGCTTCTTAACCAGATAAAGTCTGGCAATCTGGAACTTCTCATTCTCGGTATAACTGTTGACTTCGATAATCTCCATACGGTCACGCAGCGGAGCCGGAATTGCGCCAGCATCATTGGCGGTAGCAACAAACAGCACGTTAGATAAATCAACCGGCACCTCAAAATAGTGGTCCTGAAAATATATGTTCTGTTCCCCGTCAAGCACCTCCAAAAGTGCCGAGGAAATATCTCCTTTATAATCACTGCTGGTCTTATCAATTTCATCCAGCAAAATCAACGGATTATTTACGCCGGTCTTTGTTATGGCAGTGACAATCCTTCCCGGCATTGCTCCGATATAGGTCTTGCGATGTCCACGGATTTCCGCCTCATCCCGCACTCCTCCCAGCGCAATCCGCCCATATTGCTTATGTAGCGACTCTGCAATCGACTTTGCAATGGACGTCTTTCCTGTTCCCGGCGGTCCCACCAGACAGAGAATCGGTGCATCCTTTCTCCCGCTAAGGCTGCGGACTGCAAGATAATCAATAATCCTCTCCTTTATCTTGGCAAGACCGTAATGGTCCCTTTCCAGCTGCGCAATAGCACTTTTTAAATCTTCATTATCTTTGCCGGCATTGCTCCACGGATACTCCAGCAGCGTTTCAATATAGTTACGGAGTACGGCACTCTCCGACGAAGAATAGGAAAGGCTTTGGAAACGTTTAATCTCTTTCTCCAGTTTTTGGCTTACTTCTTCCGGAGGGTTGATCTCTTGCAAACGCTGTAAATACTGCCGGCCTTCATCCTCCACATTCTGCTCCTCACCCAGTTCCTCACGGATTACCTTTTCCTGCTCCCTCAGCATATATTCCCGCTGGCTTTTTTCAATGTTCTCCTTTGCCTTTGCGCCAATTTCCATTTCCAGTACACTGATTTCCAATTCCCTTAACAATACGGAAAGAAGTAAATCCACCCGTTTACTGACACAAAGCTCCTCCAATACTCTCTGTTTATCTTCTACTTTAATGGGAATCGTTTCCGCTGTCATATCCGTCAGTGTCTCTACATTTTTCACCTTACAGAGTGTATCGTAAGTGCCCGGATTAGGCAGAAGTTTCGTTCGCAAACAGGTTTTCAGCACGGATTGTACCACACGGATTCTCGCCTCCTGATCGATTGGCGTCATTTTTTCAAAATCACTGGCCAAGGGCTGCACCTCGGCCCTGCTGTAACTGCCACCCTGAATGAGCTGCTCTAATCCTGCCCGCTGTTTTCCGACCAGCAGCACCCGTACCCTGTCCTGCGAAAGCTTCAGCACCTGCTTAACCGATGTCAGCGTCCCTATTTTGCAAAGCTGCTCCGGTGCCACGGCATCCCCCAGCTTTGCATCCTTTGCCAAAACAACAAATAAATCTTCGTCCTTCTCTAATGCGGCATTCACTGCCTGAAGGGAGCTTTTTTGCTGGATATCAAAATGCACTCCGTTTCCCGGCAGGATAACCATATTATAAAGCACCAAAACAGGCACCGTTTTCTGATTCTGTTCACCCGGATTCTGTTCCATTTTACCAACCTCCAATTTATATATCTGCTCATCAGCAAAGAAAAGGACCTGCAGCTTTACAAGTCCCTTCCGTTTCTTACCATTTCACTACCGCTATGCAATCTCTCCGCTGTTCTTCTTAGAATGACGCTTGACAAAAGACTTCCTCGCCCGCGGAGAATCCGTATAGATGATCTCCGGAGAGCCGCTGCCATCCACAGTCTCCTTTGTAATGATACATTTTGCTATTTCTTCATTAGAAGGAACCTCATACATCAAATCCATAACAGACTTCTCAATAATCGACCGCAGACCTCTGGCTCCGGTTTTACGGTCCATGGCCTCCCTTGCAATCGCCTTTAGTGATTCCTCGTCAAACTCCAGCTCTACGCCGTCCAATTCAAACAATTTTTTGTACTGCTTACAGATTGCACTCTTTGGCTCTGTCAAAATACGAACCAATGCCTCCTCATTCAGCAAATCCAGAGTAACCGAAACCGGCACACGTCCGATAAACTCCGGAATCAGTCCATATTTCACATAATCCGCCGGTGTCACCTGTCTTAACAGCTCACTGATATTCTCCTCTGTCTTCTCGGCCAGCTCGGCTCCAAAGCCAATGGATTTCTTGCCGATACGGTCCTCAACCACCTTTTCAAGACCGTCAAACGCACCGCCACAGATAAACAGAATATCGGTTGTATCAATCTGAATAAATTCCTGATGCGGATGTTTTCTTCCCCCCTGAGGCGGGACAGACGCAACAGTTCCCTCGATAATTTTCAATAATGCCTGCTGTACACCTTCACCGGATACGTCTCTTGTAATCGATACATTTTCCGACTTCTTCGTAATCTTATCAATCTCATCAATATAAATGATACCATGCTGGGCACGTTCCACATCATAATCTGCGGCCTGAATAATCTTTAGCAGAATATTCTCCACATCCTCACCCACATAACCTGCCTCGGTAAGAGCCGTAGCATCTGCAATAGCAAAAGGTACATTTAAAAGCTTTGCTAAAGTCTGGGCAAGGTAAGTCTTTCCGGAACCGGTAGGACCCACCATAATAATATTACTTTTTTGCAGTTCAACGTCAAAATCCTTATCCGAAAGAATTCTCTTGTAGTGGTTATATACCGCCACGGACAATACCTTCTTTGCGTCCTCCTGGCCAATCACATACTGGTCAAGAAAATCCTTAATCTCTTTTGGTTTTAACAAATTGATTTCGGAAGACTCTTCATAATCCTCCAATTCATCCTCGATAATCTCGGAGCAAACCTCAATACATTCATCACAGATAAACACATTTTGTCCAGCAATCAGCTTTCTCACCTGATCCTGCGTCTTGTTACAAAATGAACAACGCAATGGTCTTCTCTCATCTCCACGACTTGCCATGACAACACCTCGTTCTCTCTCATTCTATCGGCCGCCTTCATCGCAGCCCCTCTCTTCATTCCGTCCGGAATGGTTATTCTTTCGTAATGGACTCTCTGTTCTCCACCACGGAATCAATCAGTCCGTACTCCTTGGCAGCCTCTGCACTCAGCCAGTTATCCCGGTCTGTATCCTTCTCGATTATTTCTATCGGTTTTCCGGTCTCCCGTGCCAGAATCTCATTTAACCTGCGCTTTGTATTCAATATATGATCCGTTGTAATCTTCATATCACTTGCCTGACTTCCACCCGGCATACCGCCCATAGGCTGATGAATCATAATCTCTGCATTAGGGAGAGCCATGCGCTTACCCGGTGCGCCGCCAGCCAGCAAAAATGCACCCATACTGGCCGCCATTCCGACACAGATTGTTGACACATCACATTTGATGTAATTCATCGTATCAAAAATACCAAATCCTGCCGACACGGAACCGCCCGGACTGTTAATATACAAATGAATATCCTTTGAAGGGTCCTCTGACTCCAAAAACAAAAGCTGCGCAATGACAAGACTCGCAGTGGTATCATTCACTTCTTCTCCCAGAAAAATAATTCTTTCTTTTAACAGTCTGGAATAAATATCATAAGAGCGCTCGCCACGGCTCGTCTGTTCAATGACATAAGGCACTAAACTCATACCAAATCCTCCTTCACTATAATAATCTGATTATTTTTCAACAGCTGCGTCACGTACAAGGTCAACCGCCTTTTGTACGGCAATATCTTTCTTGATTGCCTCTTTCTCCTCATCGCCAACCAAGTCCTTCAGTTTATCTATCTCCATCTGATACATCTCAGCCATCTTCTCTAATTCTGCCGTAAGCTCATCATCAGAAACCTGAATATCCTCCGCATTGGCAACAGCCTCTAATACTAAACGGGACTTAATTCTTCTCTCTGCCTCCGGAGTTGCCGTCTCTAAAAACTTCTCCTTGGTCATTCCGGTAAACTGGAAATACTGCTCAATGGAAAGTCCCTGATAGCTAATCTGCTGCGCAAACTCATCCAACATCTGCTCTTTCTGGAATTCAATCATCATTTCCGGAATATCCATATCCGCATTCTCAATAATCTGATTAACTACACGGCTCTCTTTTTCGCTCTTTGCCTCTTTCTCTTTCTTCGCTTTCAGTGTTGCCTGTAAATCTGCTTTGTATTCATCCAATGTGTCAAATTCGGAAACCTCTGATGCAAATTCATCGTCCAACTCAGGAAGCTCTGTCTCCTTAATTCCGTTCAATTTGCACTTGAACAGGGCAGGTTTGCCAGCAAGGTCTTCCGCCTGATAATTTTCCGGGAATGTGACATTTACATCAAACTCTTCACCGATATTCTTACCTACAATCTGGTCTTCAAAGGTATCAATAAAAGAGTGGGAGCCTAACTTCAACTGGTAATTCTCCCCCTTTCCGCCTTCAAAGGCTTCACCGTCAACAAAGCCCTCAAAATCAAGAGTAACCTCATCGTCCATCTGCGCCGCTCTGTCCTCCACAGGAATATTACGGGCATTCTGCTTCTGAACATTTAAAAGCTCTTCTGTCACATCTGCGTCAGTAACCTCTATATCCACTTTCTCAATCTCAATTCCCTTATAATCACCCAGCGTAACCTCCGGCTTAACGGCCACCGTTGCTGCGTAAATGAACTCCTTGCCCTTCTCCATCTGTACGACATCAATATTCGGACGGGATACAATATCTAAATCACACTCATCCAATGCGTCAGGATAAGAAGTCTCCATACATGTATTGGCAGCATCCTCATAGAACATCTCCGGACCATACACCTTTTCCAGATATGCCTGAGGCACTTTCCCTTTACGGAAGCCCGGCACGGAAATCTTATTCTTCTGTTTGTTATAAGACTGTTTCATCGCCTTCTCAAAATCTTCTGCCGGCACGGTAATCGTAAGCTTTGCCATATTTTTTTCTAAATTTTCCACTGTTAAATTCATTTTTAACAATTCCTCCTTAACTATATATCCTTTTATTCTTTTGCAGTGTCATCATATCTATCTGCCCGCGGCAGTTACCTGTCTGCACTAATCAGTCAATTATATCACGCATAAAGCGGGTATGTCTAGTCTTTTTTCAACAGGAATAGGGCAATCGCTTAATGTTTTTAGCCATGATCCTGAAAAATATATTTCTGCGCTCTGGCTCGTTTCTTACCTTTTCTG
>JAMPAW010000164.1 GCA_023666975.1 Clostridium sp. | reverse complement strand
TAGCATTGTTTTTGGCAGATTTCAAGTATTTTTTGTGTTATCGATAGCGTAAATTTATCAATGGGTAATTAAAAAGAGAGATGAAAAGGAGGATTAAAAAGCAATGGATATAAGTAATGATTTAGAGAGCGAAAAACGTATAAAAGAACAGATAGAATCTATATTCATTATGGCAGCCCTATTGCTTTTTGCGGTTTTTGGCGGCTGGTTTTTAATGGATAAACTGTTAAGCGCAAAGGAGAAGCAGATATTGAGCCAGACCGGACAGGTCGCAATACCTTCCGTGATAGAGGACGGCGAAAATGGAGGTGCAGACGGGGAAGGGCAGGGAAATCATCAGAGTGTATTTAACGGAAAGGTATTGTCGGAGGAGGAAATTGCAAAAGTGCTGTCTGTATGGGAGGCAGGCGGGCGGGAAATACCGCATGAGCCGTTAGAAGGGCAGATGAGCATGGAACAGGCTATTGAGAAAGGAAACTGGTGGATTGCAAACATGGCAAAAGAGGCGATTTTGCCGGATGAAATGCTGACAGGAGACTTTGACAGCACAACTGCCAAACTGTATACTCTGGAAAATGAGACGGATATCGAAATGCAGATGCTCAGCATGTGGGAAATTACTTACAAAAAAGACGATGTGACGATTGACATGAAGATTCATGCGTGGAGCGGAGAAGTATGGATGGCGGATATCACGATGGATGAAGAAATTGCGGCAGCAGATGCCTGCTCGGAGGAAGGGCTGTTAGACAGCGCATTTCCTTCTTTTTCGTGGAAACAGGGAGGCATTGCTGCATCGATTCAAGACGGCCTCCATTATGAGGTCGGACCAAATGGAAGTGTGTATGTTATGCTGCAAAAATATGACAAGGTGCCGGACAATTCGCATTCCGGTTTCTGTCTCTGGCTGGCAACAAAGGCGGCGGTTGAAAATGATGGCAGCAGTTCAAGGTTTATGGGTGATTAACCATTTGCAGAGTAGCAAAATTTATTGTTGTATGATAAAATATTACAAACCGAAGCAAAACGAGGTTGATAACCTGCGCGAGCATCAGCGAGCTTCATTAAATAAAATAAGAACTGAATATGCAAACTCTGCATGGGATATACTGATTGGAGGAACATAAGTGGCAGATAGAGAGGTCGGCTTTGTTGTGGATGATGAATACAAGGCATGGATAGAAACGATAAAGAACAAAATAAAACATAGTCAAATAAAAGCTGCTGCCAAAGTGAATTATGAGCTGCTTGATTTGTATTGGGATATTGGCAGGGATATTGTTGCAAAACAGAAGCATGCTAAATGGGGCGATGCATTGCTTACAACAATGAGCAGAGATTTGAAGAAAACTTTTCCGAACATGTCGGGTTTTTCTGTACAAAATTTGAAAAGCATACGTTATTGGTATAAATTTTACAACGCAGATGAAAATGGCTTACAGGCTGTAAGCCAAATGGAACTGATTGAAAGCATGGTAAAAGGAATTCCATGGGGACATAACCAGAGAATAATGTATAAATGCAAAAATATTTCACAGCCGATCGGAATTGCGGAATATGAATTGACAAAGGTGCTTCGTGAGGAGTTTAAGAGCAGCTTGCCGACAGTCGAAGAAATAGAAAGCGAACTGTCTGAATAAATTGACATCTTTGACACATCTTTGACGAAACGAATTGACATCTCCCTGATAAGATAATGCTATTATCGATCAAGGAGGTTTTTTTATTGATGAAAAAGAAAAAAATGAGTTTGCTGGCACTTTTGTTTGTCATGGCCTTTGCTGTTTGCGGCTGTACGGAGCATGCAGGCAGGGAAGAAAAGACGGATTCCGGTGTGGAGGATCGTTCCAGAGACCGGGCAGCGGAAGATCAGGGACAAGGCGGAGAGGTGTCGGAGTATGTCAAACCGGAAATGCAGGGTGAGATTACGGTTTCCTGTTTTATCGAGCCGGACTTTCTGGAAATTGCGGCAAAACAGTTTATGGACAAATACCCGGACGTAACCGTAACAGTCAATGATTACGCGGAACATCTTGATGAGCCAAGCACGCAGGACTATCAGACGGCATTTAATACGAAGCTGATGAGCGGGGATGCGGAGGATATCATCTTTAACTTTTGCCTCCCTGTTGTAAAGTATAGCGAGATGGGAGCATTTGAGGACCTTAGCACATATATCGGGCAGACACCGGAAATGAACGATGAGAATTATTATATGAATGTATTGAAAGCAGCCCAAAATGAGGACGGGAACATTTACATGATTCCTTCTCAGGCAGCTATCGAGACGGTTGGATTTTCATCAGAGTTATTAAAGGAGCATGGGGAGATAGAAAATACCCTGAAAGGGAAGGAAAATATCTGCTTTTCGGAAATGATGGATTTGGCAGAGCAGTTAGCAGAAGGGAAGAGTCCGAGTGAAAATGTATTCCTGGCTAACATGGATCCGGCCGAAGCTGTAGAATATTGGATAAAGGATTCCCTTAGCGATTTTATGGATCAGGAGAAAAAAGAGGTGCGCCTTGACACCCCGGAATACATAGATTTACTGAATTCCGTAAAAAAGATTGGAGATGAGGGGTGGTTTGATTATCAGGATGTTAATTTTTATAATACGGAGTACGATTTTGCTGCGTATAAGGATACGCTTGATGTGCAGGCGGCAGCATTTGCAGTCGATCCGCAGTCCGGGCAGTCTTATACGATGCCGTTAGCAGATAAGCAGGGAAAACTGGCAATCATGACACATAACAGCATTGCATTAAATCATTCATCGGAACACAAAGAACTGGCATGGGAATTTATAAAATATCTGCTGTCAGACGAGATACAGAGCCTGCCCTCTGTGTATGGCCTTTCCGTAAACCGCCAGGGATTTGAAAAATCAGTGGAACGCCATTATGATGAAGGTGTTAGCGGAAGCCTGGAGGACTATCGGAATCTGTTGGTAAGCTGGATGGAACAGGTAAATGCCTGTGATACCCGGGATGATTCCATCGTTGCCCTGATGAGGAGTGAGCATGAAAAATTCTTTGATGGGCAGCAGTCGGCAGAGGAAACGGCAAAAACACTGCAAAAGCAGATTGAACAGTATTTCCATGAATAGGGGGCGTAAGGTGGATAAAGGGAAAATAAACAGAAAAAAGACACGCAGCCTGAATCAGAAAATTCTTCTGTTTATGCTGCTTATCAGCCTGGCAGGCTTTGCATTTTTTTATATCATTCCGTTTGCCGTATCCTTTTATTATTCTGTGATGGACAATCCCATAACCAAAGAATACTGCGGCATGGATAATTACAGGGAATTGTTCCGGAACCCCTATTTTATGAAAGGACTGAAAAATACGGCATTCTTTATGGCAGTCAGCATTCCGCTGAATATCGTACTTTCCCTGTGTATTGCGCTGGGGCTTCGGGGAATGCGGCAGCATTCCGGCATGTTCCATATGTTTTTTTTGATTCCGCTGGCAATCCCCTCGGCGACGGCTGCATTTTTCTGGCAGAATTTTTTCGGGTTGCAGGGTACCTTAAATAAATTTCTGGCGGCATTCCATATAGCCGGTGTTGACTGGCTGAATGGCAAGTACAGCATGCTGGTCATGGTTCTTATATTTATCTGGAAAAATATCGGATACGATATGACCTTATTTTTAAGCGGGCTTTCCAACATACCGGAGCAGTATTATGAGTATGCAGATGTGGAGGGGGCAGGCAGGTGGTGGAAACTGAAGAACATCACGCTGACCTACCTGATGCCGACCACATTTGTTGTCATCATCATGACGGTGGTCAATTCATTTAAGATCTTTAAGGAAATTTACATCATGACAGGGGAATATCCGCCGGACAGCCTGTATGTGCTGCAGCACTATATGAACAATATGTTTTTATCCCTGAATTACCCAAAGCTGGCCAGTGCAGCGTATATCCTGACGGCGGTAATGGTATTATTTGTGGCGTGTATCTTTGGGGCGGAGAAAAAAACATCTGCAAATCTAAATTATACTGGTTAACCTTAGTATTTGCCGAAGGCAAATGCTTAGTTTAACCGCATATACCGCGGTGAAATGTTGGATTCGGCAATCAATTTCGTTCGCGAGTATAGTTAAAGGGAGGCTGGCAAAAGGATGAGAAATAAAAAAGTGGGGATAAGACTTGGTTATGTATTTTTTCTGGTGATTGCCGTGGTATATCTGGCGCCGTTGACTGTTACGTTAAGCAATTCTTTGATGGGCAGCCGGGAGGTTGAAAAAAATTACAGTACAGCCGCGGACCGATATATTGATATGAATATCATACCGGAAAAAGTGACGTTATCCCAGTATTCCAAGCTGCTGCTGGACAGTCCGGTATACCTGAATATGTTCTGGAACTCGGTAAAGCTGGTGGTGCCGATTGTTTTGGGGCAGCTCATCGTGTCTGTTTTGGCGGCATATGCATTTACTGTGCTGAAATTCAGGGGAAAAGAGGTGGTATTCCTCTTTTACATTATCGTAATGCTCCTGCCGTTACAGGTTACTTTGATGCCAAATTACGTTGTGGCAGACTGGCTGAATATCAAGGAAAGCTGTCTGGCAGTCATTTTGCCGGCAATCTTCAATCCGTTTGGGGTATTTTTGCTGAGGCAGTATATGAAAAGTATGCCGATTTCCTATATGGAGGCGGCACAGATGGACGGGGCAGGGCATGGAAGGATTTTATGGTCTGTTATCCTGCCAATGGTAAAGCCCGGTCTGGCGGCAGTGGCTATGCTGACGTTGCTGGATTATTGGAATCTTGTCGATCAGGCGGTTATTTTTATACAAGAGGCAGATAAGCAGCCGTTATCTACATTTCTGGCGCAGATTAACAGCGGGGAACTGGGGCTTGCATTTGCCGGCTCCACATTTTATGCAGTGCCTGTGGTGCTCATACTATTTTATGGACAGGAATTTTTGA
Organism: Clostridium sp.; assembly: GCA_023666975.1. The sequence goes on along the minus strand of JAMPAW010000164.1, from coordinate 2,293 downwards.
AGAAGGGAATTGCAATTACAGGAATGAAATAAAGGCGGCTGTTTTTTGGTGAAAATCAACGGTGGATTGTAGTAGAGAGGAATCAAAAATGGATAGGAAAGAAAAAACAGACAGGGAAGAAAAAAGAAACGCTATCTTCGGCAAATTATTTATAGGGTTTATGGCAGCTGCAGCGGTATTAACATTTTTTTCAAAATCACTCTATAATTACCGGCTGCCCGTTGTTACTGTCACATCACCCATACAGGGGGAATTGGATTTTTCTGTGGAGGGAAGCGCAGAATTATCTTATGCAGAGTGTACACCCTGCTATGCTGAGGTGGTTGGGCGGATAGAGGAGATTCTCGTTGGGAACGGGGATAAGGTAAAAAAGGGGCAGTGCCTGATGAAGATTGCATCGGTGGAATCGGATCAGGTGGAGGAAGTCAGGGCGGCAGAAGACGGGATTATTACATCAATCGGGGTGGAAAAGGGGATGTATGTATCCTATATGCTGAATACGGTATTATATGAAGAAGCAAAAATTTCAGGTGATTGGAATGCAGTGATGTTCATTTCAGATGAAGAGGCAGAGAATGTGGAGACAGGAAGCAGGGCAGCGATTAAGCTTCCGGGGAAAAATATGTCATTCGACGGAGAAGTGGTGGATGTTGTTTCGTATGCCGGTACGGATTTTACCGGAAAACAGGCGGTGATCCGGTTTCATGCAGAAGACACGTCAATTGCCGGGGAACAGGCAGATATTACGATAAAAAAGGATGGAACTTTGTGTGATACGCTGATACCGGCTGCAGCACTGCAGCAGGATGAAAAGGGATACTATGTGCTTACCTTGCAGGAGGATAACGGTGTGTTAGGGGCTGGATATAAGGCGGCAAGAATGGCAGTGGATAGGATGGATGCGGATAAACTATACTGTGCAGTCCAGGGGCTGCCGGAAGGGGTGTCTGTCATCGTGGAGGCGACAAGTGAAATTTTTGATGGAGACCATGTATATTATGAAGGTGAGTGATTTACTGCAGGCCGGTCGAACCAAGAAAGTAATTGCACAAATCGTGCATAGAATCTTGCATACTTTTTATATTGTATGTTAAAATAATAACGGGGTGCATGGTATGGAGAATACGGATGCGTTTCATGGATTTCATTTATGTGAAATCATAGACTGTAAATTAAACCATGATTGGGATAAGGCGTTGAATTATTTTGCAGCTATTGCAGTATTGCCTGAAGCCACCGAAGTAAAAATTTCTAAAAAGCTGTTGCCTAACTTATTGGCAGAGCCTTATTTGGTCTATAGTTTTCAACAGTTGGGGATAGGAGTATGCTTATGCGATTAGGGAGTTTATCTGGCATAATTATGTACCGTGATACAGAATTATGCAGTTTTGAGGTGAAAAATGATGTACTTATTTCCTATAAACCTCTTGGGGTAAGTGACAAATATACTCCGTGGGAATTTAGAAATGGGTATACAGCAGCAACGGTTTTGGATTAATTAAAGGATCGGCTGCCGGAAGATAACCGTCACGGATTGTATGAAAGTTGTTGTGCATATGGAATTCATATGATTGGTTCTGAGATCTTAAAAATAAGCAATGGACGGGAGATTGGAGACCGCTGTTGGATTAAATTCCCTACCGGTCCTCAAACAAGTAAGGAGGTATTTGCTATATTAGATGGGGAAAATGCTTTTTAAATGAGCTGCTGCGAAAGATTGTGCAGAAGTAAGGTGTAGTTATGAATTTTATAAGTGAAAAAATTGAAAATGCAGAGGATATTCAATATATCCATTTGCTTGGGTTTCAAGACAGCACGGGGAAAGAATATACACCCTCATGGTGGGTGATCGACAGGGCTTCCGGTGCTTTTCTGTTTTTTTGCGGCGGAAGAGCTTCCGTTGGAAGAAATTGCAGAATATTCTGACCTGCCACTGGAAGAAGTAAAAAGACTGGCAGATGAGGAATTACAGCCAGCATAAGTTATTACAAAACAAATTGTGAAAATTAAATTATAACCCGCATGGATAAAATGATGAACGAAACGAGACTTCTTCGGAGGTCTCGTTTTGTTTATCATTTTATCTCAATTGCATAAGATACAAATCGGATACAAACAAGATGCAAATCAGATGTAGGAAGCAGTCATAATCGGATATGGAAATAAGCGATAGAGATGATTACGGAGGAACATATCATGAAAAAGAAGACAATGAAGAAAGGAACCATATGGCTTGCTGTACCGCTTCTGATTGCTGCTCTCTCCGGCTGTGCCAGTGTGCCGGATACAGAAG
>JAMPAW010000163.1 GCA_023666975.1 Clostridium sp. | reverse complement strand
CGCCTCTTCTGTTTCGCAGACAGGAGAGGCATTATTTTTTGTGCTTGTTCCTCTTTTATCTTTAATATCGATTACCAAGTCATCACAAAATTGCCCTATAACTTTTCAGTTTCACCACTGTAAAAACGGTCACTGCATTTTTACCTGCTACATAATTTCTTTTGCTGCCATCTTATATCTCTTCCCTATTTAAAAATCCATTACTGCCTTTCCATTTAATTCATTTAAAAAGGCTTTTCGTTCAATAACCTTCAATTCATTAAACGCGGATGTCATTTCTTTAACACCATCAAATTTTCCACCCTGAAATTTAAGAAAAATTTCTTGCAAATTCATTTATCTAATCTCTCCTTTATTCTTTCTTATTTCTTCTAATTCTGCCATCATCGCTCTGATTTTATCTTCGGTAAATTTTATTTTGGGTGCTTCTCCTTTTATACTTTTCTTTATTCCATATAAAATCATCATAAAGTCATCATAAGTTCTATTCACTTTCCCTTCAAAATATGTAATGTACTTTCCTGTACTTTTAGAAAAACAAAGAACTTCTCCATCACCCACCACATAACCAATAAGCACATAGTCATCCGGAAGAAAGTCAGGCTGTTTTGTTTCCGGAAAAACAAGTGAAGCAATATTTGAACATATTTGACAAGTTCCTGTCAATTTCAGCCATTGTCTATAATCTTCTGGAATCTGAATCCCTGTTTCCCTTTCCCACTCTAATATCTCCTCTTCCGTTGCCGGCTCCAAAAAATAAGATGCACGCTCGCCATATTCTTCAACCTTTTCCTCACACAGCTTTACAATTTCATCAAATTCATTTTTTATGGTATTCATAATAATGCTCCTTTGTTTATTTTTGCTATTTAATTCATCTTTAAAATCTTTGCTTTAAAAATCTGCTACTGCTTTCCCCGGATCAAGAATATTTACCGGACTTCCAAAACACCCGTATGCCATTACTGCCTTTCGCAATTCCGAAAGCAAATCTTCCCGATTTAAATCCTCCGGTATAAAAATTCTTGTTATTTTCCATTTTCTTATGTCGGAGTCAATAAATTCGCTTCCATTTAAAATCATATCAATCACTCTGCCCTTATATACAAAAGCAAAATACTCATCTATGGGATTATCCCTATCAGTATGATAATTAAACAATATATAATCTTTCTCCTTGTCTATTGTCCATCTACTAACCGTATGCTCTTTGCTATATCCGGGTATCAAAAAACTTCTTTCCTCTCCCTCTGGTACAAATTCGTTAATATAAGCCATTGTTCTTCTCTCCCCTCTTTACATTTTTCTATCATCTCATAACTCTATTAAAAATCTGTACCATGCCTCAACTTATCGTATCCGGTTTAAAACCTAACAGCCGGATTCCATTGCGTTTTTCAACTGCCAATACATCCACCAGTTCTCCTGCCCGAATGCTATATTTATTTTTATCAAATGCCTCCCCCCTGCATACAGCAGTCCGATATTCACAGCTTTCAAAATCATAATAAATGATACCTGATGTCATGCCACGATATGGTATAACATTCTTAACATATCCTTTTATTACAAACACCTGCTTATACCGCTTCAAATTATATTTATCACAAAAAAGCAGAATCAGCATTCCTATCAGGCAACAAAGGTAAAAGATAAAAACCAATAGAAATGTATCTATATTTCCAGTTGTCATCCATGTAATTGCACTTGTTACTAATGTATAGCCAAATACCAAAGTAAGGACAATAAAGCCGCCTAATGCCTGTTTCTTTTTCTTTCCTTCATCCCTTTTTTCATTCTCTGTTAATGATCTTACATTTGACATGCTTTTTAACTGCTCTTTTACCTCTTGGCTTAATTCCTTTTCCCCCGCCATATAATCCATTTGCTTACTCCTTCTACAAATAAGTATACCTATTGTGGATTGTCCTTTGCCGTATTACCATTTGCCTTTCTTTTAAACTACCCGTTAGTCCTGAGTGGGTTACTCGCTTCTTTTTTATATCCACCAGATCATACAAGTACATCTTCCCTTTCCCCGTACAATTTACCACCAGACAACCGGAATAAATATTATAATTTTCCGTTTCCATCCAGTGCAATTTCCAGTGTCTCCATAACATTTCTCCCAGTAGTATTCGATATATTATAGCACGCATATATATCGGCAGACAACTACCAATAAAAATGATTCATACCTGCTGCATATCTCCATCATTTTCAACCGCCGCCTTTGTTGCCAGCCGGAGACAGAACCCGGAATGCGACCTGTTCCCTCCCCCCCCGCATGTTATACTCATCAATACACCTCCACAAACAAATCAAAAATATCACATAATGACATATTCAAATCCAAAACTACTCCTTCAACAAAATATACCAGTAATACCTTGCCACTATAATTATCAAAACATGCTAAGTATGCATCATTTCCATCTACTATTGCACTACCAATCTCAAACAACTGGTATTTATTAAAATCATAATGATACTCTTTCATGTTATCGGTGCTTATATATTTTTGAACAATATATTCATTTATATTGCAGCCAAATGGTATTCTATCAAAGTTTATAACAATCCCACTATCCATTCTTCCTATTAACTCTAAAAAACAATAAGATGAATAGAACTCTATTAATTGCAAATTCAATTTAATTCCTATTTTCTTTTCTATTATTTTATCATCAACCAAAGAAACTTGTTCTTTAGGTTGCCATTCTATATATCCTTCTTCATCTACCAAATCATTTATATAAAGCTTACTATTTTCAAACTCATCTACATATGGTGTTTTAGGATAGCTATCAAATTGCCTCTGCCAAAACTCAAGTTGCATTCCAAAACATTTTTTCATTTTTTCTTTAAGTTCCATACGCTTAGTTCCTCTTCAAAATTATTTAGTAGTAGTTTTTATAGTTCCCCTTCAAAGACTGCAACTACCCCTGCTTTTACACAATCTTTCTCAACAGAATATACCATCTTTTCGCAGTTTTCCCCTCTTTCCTGATTGCTCACATAATTTTTGTATACCAAAAAGCAGCAATTCTCTTTAGAATTACTGCCTACTTTTCATGATTTATTTTGTAATAACTTATGCCGGCTGCAATTCCTCATCAGCCAGTTTTTTTACTTCTTCCAGTGACAAATCAGAACAATTTGCAATTTCATCTAATGATAATTTACCAGTTTCAAGCATCCTCAGTGCAATTTCCTTTTTTTCATCTGTTATCATATCTTCCATTGCTTTACACATCGTCGATAATCCCTCCTTATCTTCTTTATAGTATCTTGCAGCATCCGCAAGCACCGGATAATTCATATCCGAAGGATTGACACAGGAAAAATCATGCATCAGCTTTCCCAGCTCTGAGTTATCCTGATAGGATGCATTCACATATATTATATGGGAACCATCATCAAAAAATTCTCCTGCTTCCCGAATATACCGATCAATATGGTAAATCGGCTTATTTTTCCCGATTACATCCGTTTCCGTTATAAAAATAACATACGTCTCTGCCAGATTCTCTACCTCCACGCCAGAAGGCAGAATGTCACTGTCAATAAGACTGCTGTTATACCTTGCCCGTTTTGCTCCAGCACCTTTCTCAGCACGCTGTATCTCAATATTGTACTTTTTCTTATGCGAATCAGTAGCATAAATGTCGAGCCTGACTGACCTTCCTTTTATGTTTTTCATGCTGTACTGCGTAATAACCTTTTCAACCTGAATATCCATTTTCTCCAACACAATACGAAGTACCAGTTCCGTTGCTTCCTTATTTTCCTCAAAACATTTCGTCATAAAATCGTCATCTAATAAACGAAATCCCTTGATTCGCTGCAATATTTCTTCATGTTTTTGTTCTACGGTTTTTCTCTTTCCCAAATGGTTCGCCTGCCTGCTTTTCTTTATGTTTTTATGCTATAATCGTAACATAGACCAACCTGCTTTTCAACTGTTTTATTTTTGTTTTCAAATCATAAATTATTTTATATAAGTTTTAAGATTTTAAACAACTCATCTCATAGTTTATCAATGTGAAATGCCTGTTACACATGTTAGTAACTAGTATAACCGGATACGCACGGTTGTCCCCGATGCGCCGTCACTTTCAAATTCCAGTGTGCTTCCATGGATCTCCGCAATCCGCTGTGACAATGCCAGTCCAATACCAGCACCATGCAGTTTTCTGGAACGTGATTTATCCACCATGTAAAAGGCTTCCGTTATCCGCTTAAGCTCATCTGCCGGAATCCCTGTTCCGTTATCGGCAATCTCCATAACATAAAATCCTGATTCTGCTTTTCCATTCACTGCAATATGCTGCGCATTTGCCTTGATTGCATTATCAATCAGATTTAAAAACAATGTCTTAAATAAATCATACTCTATTTTTATATACGCCTGTTCCGCATGACCGTCAATGGTGACACCTTTTTCCTCTGCGAGATACCTTACATCCCCTATCAGTTCTTCTAACATCTGCCCCGCTTCCATTTCCTCCAAAAGAAAGTCCTGATGATGGAATAAGGTCAGTTCCATCAGTTTATGCGCCAAAGCCTCCAAACGCATCCCTTCATTCCAGATATACCATGCCGCCTGTTTCTGCTCGTCTCTCGGTAAATCCTTCTGATAAATCCGGTCTGCATATCCGATAATGGAAGTTAGCGGCGTCTTAAGCTCATGCGCAAAATTTGCCACAAAATCTTCTTTCCTTCTGGCACTTTCGGAAAGCTCCTCCACCTTTTCCTCAACAGCAGCCGACATCCTGTTGAAATCTGCGGCAAGCTGACCGATTTCATCCTGACCGGAAACGGCAATCCGTTCTCCATAATTTCCGTCCGCTATCCGTTTTGCCGCTGCGGTCAACGCATTCACCGGTCTGGTAAAAAAAACGGATAAGCCAAGACTCAAGCAAAAGCCGGTTACGACAACTGCCACATATACCCATAGGAATTTATTCTGAACCTGCTGCTGCAGCTCTAACGCATTTCCCACATCCATTCCTGTAATCAGATACCACCTGGTATCGCCATACCGGATTTCTCCCGTCACCATGACATAGGTTCTATTTTCCGCTGCCGCAAACTGGTAGCTGGTCTGATCCGGCAGCGCCTGCAAAAGCAGCGGTTCTAATGCTATCGCTTTATTAAATTCATTATAAATTTCTTGATGGTCGCTGGCAAAAACTGCAGTGACACCGCTCATCGCTTCTTTCACGGCACTGACATCATATAATCCTTCGGTAATATCACCGTACCAGTATTCCCCTCTCGTAATCAGCTCTGACTGAATCACAAATTTATTGTACTGATACTGCTCGAATGCTGCCTGAACCTCCCGCTCCATTGCATTCTGATAAAAAAAGGAGAGCAGAATATAACCGCCCGCCAGAAAAATCACACTAAATGATAACATAATACTGCAAAAGATTTTGATACCCAGCTTCATCTTATCCCTCCAAACGATACCCTACACGGAATACCGTCCTGATATACTTATCCCAGCCTAACTTTTTCCTTAGTCTTTGTATGTGGGTATCCAGCGTTCTGGTATCCCCCATAAAGGGTTCTTTCCACACCTTTTCATACAATTTGTCACGGTACTGCACGATATTCTTATTTTGTATCAGTTCCACGAGTACATCAAATTCCTTCATCGTCAGTTCAATCTCTGTGTTTTCCTTTAAAACCTTTCTGGATTCCAAATCCACTATGACATCTGCAAAAGCGAGCTGGTTCATGCTTTTCCCGCACCTGCGGAGCACGGCTGCCACCCGGGCAATCACTTCTTTGCTCTGAAACGGTTTTACAATATAATCATCTGCCCCCATATCAAGCCCCTGTATGCGTTCCTCTAAAGCTCCTTTTGCTGTCAAAAAGATAACAGGGATTCCCATTGGTTTGATATATTCCAGCAATTCATAACCATTTATTTCCGGCAGCATAATATCCAGTAGTACCAGATCAAAATCGGTCTTTTCTTCCAGTATATCCGCCGCACACATTCCGTCATATGCGCACATACAGCCATATCCCGCATCCTTTAACTCTACATATAACAAGTGGGCAATCGCCTCATCGTCCTCTACAATTAAGATATTGTACATTTTCTCACTCCTCACATTTCAAGTGATAAATCATTATGTACCTTAGAAATCCCTAATACGTTGTGACTTATATATACCACCCACTTGTGTCATAGTTGTGTCATGCAAGATAAAAACAAACTACGATTATCACAAATGCTTTTCATATCTTCCGTTAATACTCACCCCGTCTGTAACCACAACAAAAGCATGTTCATCGATCAGCTTTAGCTCTCTCCGCAGGTGGGCACACTCATATTTGGACAAAACCGCCACAATCATATAGGTCGTATCTGCCGTATATCCCCCTTTTGCCTCCCACCATGTGGCATCACGCTCAAACTCCCACACAATGTAATCCAAAATCTCTTTTGGCTCCTTTTTGGTAAAAATAAATACCTCGGTATTAATATTCTGTGTATGCGCCCGGTCGGACATCAACATGCTGACGGCAGAGTAAATAATACTGTATATCGCTGTCTGAACACCGAACAGTATTGCACAGATTCCATAAACAACCGTATTGACAACCAGAGTAACCTTACCCACACTAAAATCCTTATATTTTTTTGTGAGATATACTCCCACAATGTCCATTCCTCCACCGGAACCACCGAAACGCAGCGCCACGCCAATACCGGTTCCTGCAATGATACCTCCTATCATACTGGCTGTCAGCGAATCACCTACAATCGGCGCAGCCGGAACCGGAAGGACGCTCAAGAACAAAGTCTGACTAAATACGCACACCACAGTCCTGACAAAAAAACTTTTGCCAATCGATACATAAGCCAAAATAAACAGCGGAATATTGAACAAAAGATTAATGATACCGGCTATGTCAATACTGCCGGAAAGGCGATGAAAATGCCTGACCAACAGAGTTCTGATAATCTGACTGATTCCCATTACCCCTCCGTTATACAAATTGGCAGGCACAATGAACAGATTAACAGCTATGGCAAAAAGGAACATTCCGACCACAGCCATAGCATTACGCTCCCAAAATTTCTTATCTCCAATATCCATTTCAAACCCCCCTGTATCTTAACAATTAAAGCCAGAGAACTGCTCTCTATCCCCAATTACACCGCTCTCAAACTTCCCGTTATGAAGTGACTTTTGTCAAGAGGTAAATTAAAAAAATTCAAACTTTTT
>JAMPAW010000162.1 GCA_023666975.1 Clostridium sp. | reverse complement strand
GGAAAATTGATGAATCAGAGGATGAACAGCTTAAGGAAATATGGAGTCTGATTGACAAAAAACTGGAAATCGTTTTTGACGGCAATCAGGCTTATGATTCAGACGGGCAAAAGTATAAGGCTTTCCTGAAGAACGTTTCACAGACGGAGGGACTGGATCAGAGAATGGAGGAAATCTTTTCGGAAGATAAGATCAAGCGGGCAGATGCGTTTTTAGCACAGCATGATGCTTTGTATGCAGAGCAGATGGCAACAGTAATGGACACGATTCATGACGGTATGCAGGTAGCACAGGAAATATATAGGCGTATGGCTAGCGGGGCGAAAGTGTCACAATCAGACGAGCGAAGCCTGATGGAGTATGATCCCAGAATGTATATGGCGGCAAAAAATGCACAGATGATGGCAAAAAGACAGAAAGACATGTCGAAAGAATCTTTGATAGAGAAATTTGAGGAACGACATGCGAATGACCGGAAAGACTGGACATCGGAATTAGATCAGCAAATCCAGAAAATACAGCAAAGCGAAAAACAGGAAAGTGGAAATGCTGAAACTGCAGGAAAACAATCTGCAGTAGCAGAAAAGGATGTTTCTACAGGAACCGTTGGAAATATTGATATTTCCATTTAAACAATATGAAAAAATGAATTTGAAAGGGGTTGTTGTTGATGAAAGTAGAAAAAACATATTTAGACCACTGCTATGACGGCGTTCGCGTGGACGGAACCCTGCATAGGAGGGAGCAGACCGCCGAGCAGCGGCAAAAGAGCGAAGAAGTAATCGGACAGGCCGCCACCGCAGCCGTAAGCATGAAAATTTCCAAGATGGGGTACACCTATGCGGGTGAACTGCCGGTATATGATGGTGAAGAGGTCTATAACATGAGAGTCGAATTATTAAGAGGCACTTCAGATCCGGCTTCCATGATTGATGGCAGCTTTGTGGGGAAAGTGGCAGAACAGTATAAGAGCATGGCAGATGATATTCAGGAAAAATATTCTGGAAACGAATATGAGCGACAGATGGGAATTTTGGATAAGGCTTATAATGAGGCAAAGGATTCCCTGGCAAAGCAGTATACAAAGCAGATGCGTATCTTGTCCGGTGATATTGTAATCATGCCCAGTAAGCTGACCGATGCAGATTACTATTCAACAGAAGCGGAAGCGGAGGCGCACCAGAGGGAATTTGATGCAGCGTGGGAAAACCGTAAGCAGGTCATCAGTGAGGAAAAGGGCAAACAGATGAGCAGTGATGTGTTAAAGTATCTGGAAGCTGCGAAAGCCTCTGTTATGGACAAAGGATTTTTTGACTGGCAGAACATGAAGGATGTAAAGGCAGATGTACTTAATTTCCTTGATTTGCAGAAGATGGGAGCGTTCTTTATGGATAAGGAACACAAGACAGATGTTTCGGGGGTATCCCCTTTTGTCAGGGAAATTCTTTCTGCATATACGGAGAGCTGATTGATGATTTGAACAGGCGAAGTCTATAAAATAAATAGCATTAGCGGTTAAGTTGGGGAGAAAGTCAGAGACTTTTCTCCCCATACTTGTTTCTTTTTTTGACTGCCAATTTTTAGGAGGGGTGCCTATTGACAAAAACAAGCCGGAAGAGGTATACTTGACAATGAGTTAGTTGATACTAACCTGTATTGAGACGGAGGTACTCTTATGAATATGATTTTTGCTTTGCAGTTATTTCTTTATTTGGTATTTTTTACAGCTTGCGTAAAGCTGCTGGTTCTGGACAATCCGGTGAGGGGGATTTTCTTTTATCCGAAGCCGATACAGCAGAGGGCTTTTGAAATGGGGCTGGCTACAGAGGAAGAAGCAAAAAGGCGCAAAGGGATATTCTTTACCGTGCTTTCTTTGGGAATTGCTATCCTGCCGGTGGTATTTATCGGATGCTGGAGCGGCATTTCCGATTTTAGGACTGCGTTTATCCGTGCGGTTATTTTCCTTGAAGTGATGAATTGGTATGACGGCATCGTGATAGATGAAGTATGGGTGAGGTTTGACAGGTTCTGGGTAATAAAAGGCATGGAAGATCTGCCCCATGTGAAAGGAATGAAGTTCTTTTTAACGGAAAGAATCATTATGACGGTTGTATATATTCCTGTGGCAGCGCTGCTTGCAAAAATTGCGGTCATAATCTAAAAAACGCTTTGAGCCTGCATTTCCGCAGTCAGCCTTTTCTATGGGCTTTGTACGTTTCATATGAATACGGCAATGATGGTGTGGTTTATATACTTATTATAGGACATCTCTTTTGGGGGATGCCCTATTTTTTTTAAAACAGCACATGCCCGAAAAGCATGAATCGACAGTTAAAATAGGTATTAGACATTTGTTTTTGTGGCATTTATAATGAAATCACAGTTGGAAAATATGGAAATCGAAAGGAGCAGAACAATGGTTAAACGTAATGTGAAAACAATCCTGGCGTTATTTATGGTATTTATTCTGGCGGCAGCTATGGTTGGCTGTACGGGCAGTAATAGCGGAACAGAAAGCAACACCGATAATCAGATTAGCGAACAGCCGGAGGAAAATTCAGAAGATGAAAACGTGAGTGAAGATACCTCTGGCAGTCAAGAGGAACCGAACACGGAAGATTCCGCAGAAAATGGAAAAATATTAGTCGCTTATTTTTCCCACTCTGGTAATACGAAGAAGATTGCTGAAGAAATCCAGAGCAAAACGGGAGCCGATATTTTTGAAATCAAAACGGTCAATGTATATTCAGATGATTATAATACAGTGTTAGATGAGGCGAAAGCAGAACAAAATGATAAGGCAAGACCGGAACTGAGTGAAAAGGTAACAGACATGTCGCAGTATCAGACCGTGATTCTTGGTTTTCCGATTTGGTGGGGCGATATGCCGATGGCGGTTTATTCTTTCTTAGATGAGTATGATTTATCGGGAAAAATGGTTCTGCCATTCTGCACACATGGAGGCAGCGGTCTTTCCGGAACGGATAAAAAGATCGGGAATGAGGAAAAGGATGCAAAGGTGGCAGATGGTCTTGCGATCCGTGATTCCTCGTTAGATGATGCAGACGGGGATATTGACCAGTGGCTTAGGAGTAATGGTGTGATGCAATAAAGAGTTGGATGAGGAAAGGAGAGCGGATATGAAGAACAAAGGGTTACATAAGTATTTGGCATGGCTGCTGGCATTTGCCCTTATACTTTCGTTAGGGAGTATCGGAAGTCCGATAGAGGCAATGGCAAAGAGCAAAAGCACAGCAGCGGTAAAGTCGGTTTCGTTAAAGATAGGAAATCAAAAAGTGACGAAAAAGACTTACAAAATGGAAAGAGGCGATAAAAAGAAAATCAAGGTCAGCGTATCTCCGAAAAAAGGTAAAAAAACCATAACGTTTAGCACAAGCAACAAAAAAGTGGCAGCAGTAAACAAAAACGGCAGCGTTACAGCTAAAAAAGAGGGAACTGCCAAAATAACAGTTACCGTCAGGGCAAAGAAAACAGGAAAGAGCAGTGGCACGGTAAAGAAGAAAACATGGGTTAAAATTAAAGTGGCAAACCCTTCTTCTAATAAAAAAGAGGATACGACAGAGGCACCGGAAACACAGAATCCATCTGAAAAGAGAAGCATTGTTGTATACTTTTCCTGCACGGATAACACCAAAACGATTGCAGAGTATGTGGCAGAAAGCGCGGGGGCAGATATTTACCGGATAGAACCATCTGTGCCGTATACGACAGCAGATTTGAATTATAGTGATGCCGACAGCCGCACCTCAAAAGAACAAAATGATGCGACAGCAAGACCGGGAATTGCCGGCAGTCTGCCAAGTCTTAATGATTATGAGGTCGTGTACCTGGGCTTTCCAATCTGGTGGGGGCAGGCGCCGAAAATTATGTACACGTTTATTGAGAATTATGATTTGTCCGGGAAAATAGTAGTTCCATTTTGCACATCAGGCGGCAGCGGGATAGGGACAAGTGCCACAAATTTACAGGCGGCTGATACCAGTCAGGCAACCTGGCTTCCAGGGAGACGGTTTTCCGGCAGTTCGCCACAGTCAGACGTAGTAAGCTGGCTAGCCGGGCTTGAGCTGGAATAGTCAGTGATAATAGCGAAACGGTAATGTAAAAATAATTTTGAAAATCAGGAGGAAAAAATCATGAAGAATAAGAAAAAAGTATTTTGGATGAATTTGCTGCTTGTATTTGCTTTGATTGCAGGGCTGGCATTTCCAGCAGTGAATGCAAATGCAGCCAGCAAACAGAAAAAAGCATCAAAGAAAGTGTTAGTCGTATATTTCTCAGGAACAGGAACAACAAAGAGTGCAGCAAAGAAGATAAAAAAAGCAACCGGCGGAAAACTCTATCAGATCAAAGCGGCTGATCCATATACATCGGCAGATTTGAATTACAACAATGATAACTGCAGGGCAAATGTAGAGCAGAAGGATGGAAAGGTGCGGCCGGAAATCAAGGGGAAGGTAAAGAATATCCGTCAATATGATGTTATTTTTCTGGGTTTCCCCATATGGTGGAATAAAGAGCCGATGATTATCCGCACATTTTTAGAGTCTTATAATCTGAAAGGAAAAAAGATTGTGCCATTCTGCACCAGTGGGGGAAGCGGAATCTCTGGCAGCATGAAAGGAATAAAAGCGGCTGCCAAAGGTGCGAAAGTGGCAAAAGGCAAGGATTTGACAGATATGTCCTATAAGAGTGTGGAAAAATGGGCGAAAAAACAGGTAAAATAAAAGAATAATTGACGGAGAAAACGAACAGCCTCATGTGTCTTACAGCACATGGGGCTGTTTATTGTTAGGGCAAGAGCCTAATGATGAAAATACACAAAAAGTTTGAAAAAAGAAACTTTTTGTGATAAAATTGGTACAAGGCAGGTGAATAACAGTGAAATATTATGAGAAAATGCTGGAACTTGGATGTTTTAATAAAAGTAAAGTAATGGAACTGACAGGTTCTGAGGCGGCTGCAAAGTCACTTCTTTATGATTATCAAAAAAAAGGATATATTGAAAAAATAAAAAGAGACTTATACGTAGTAATTAGCCTGGAAACGAAGCAGCCTGTATTGTCAAGATATCAGATAGGGAGCCAGTTGTTTTCGGATGCAGTCATAACCCATCATAGTGCGTTTGAGGCATTTGGTTATGCGAATCAGGTGTTTTACGAAGTTTATGTAGCAACAGATTCCAGATTTAGGGACTTTGAATACGATGGAATATGGTATCGCCGCATGGAGAGAAATGCACATGCGGATGTCTTAACAAATGGAAAACTGCAGGTAACCGGAATAGAGCAGACTATTGTTGACAGTATAAAAGACTTCAATAAGATAGCAGGACTGGAGGAAGTGGTACGCTGCATCATGCTTGTTCCAAGCATAAAGGAGGAAAAAATACTGGAAACATTGTCTGTGTATGATAATAAATTCCTGTATCAGAAATGCGGATATATTCTGGAACAGATGCAGGATGAACTTGGGTTGACTGATGCGTTTTTTGAACATTTGACCAGACATACTGCTGAGAGTAAACGGTATCTGATAAAAGAAAACGGGCAAAATGTATGGAATCCAAAGTGGAATTTATATGTTCCGGCGGATTTCATGCATTTAATCGACAAAGGAGCTGGTAATTATGATGCAATTTGACAGAATGGAGCTGGGGAGACAGGCAAAGGAGCTGGGATTTGTAAGAGATACCTTTGAAAAAGTATGCAGGCTTGCAGATATATTGAAATTTTTTGAGGGTGATGATATGCTTTCCGAATATCTGGCACTAAAGGGTGGTACTGCTATTAACCTCACGATACTGGATTTGCCGAGATTGTCTGTTGATATTGATTTGGATTTCTCAAAAAACATATCACGGGAGGAAATGCTTGAGGCAAGAAAGGTGCTGGGCAACCGTATCGGCAAATATATGGAGGCAGGAGGATACCGGCTGAGTCCGAAATCAAAGAACCACCATGCGTTGGATTCCTTTGTTTATGAGTATCAGAATGCAGGAGGGATGAAGGATAATCTGAAAATAGAAATCAACTATATGCTAAGGTGCCATGTACTTCCTGTGGTTAGAAGGAAGGTGTCTCTCCCGTGGATGGCAGATGAGCTTACTGTGTTATCTGTCGATCCCATTGAGATATATGCTGCAAAGATTGTGGCATTGCTGTCAAGAACGGCAGCCAGGGATTTATATGATGTGCATAATATGATTACGCATAAGCTGTTTGGCAAACCGGAACTGGACATGCTTAGAAGATGCGTAGTATTTTACAGTGCAATCGGGGCTGAGCATCCACCAAAGGAATTTGCCATGGAAAATGTGGGAAGGCTGACCAAACGCAGCATTACGACAGATTTGTATCCGGTTCTCAGGCGTGGGGAGAAATTTGAATTGTCAGATGTTCAGGATGAGATAAGAAAATATCTTTCTGGAGTTTTAACTCCAACCAGTGATGAACGGATTTTTTGGGATGCATTTGGGAATGGGAATTACTATCCGGAATTTGTATTTGATGGAGCTGAGCTGCAAAGGATCAAGGAACATCCGATGGCATTGTGGAAATGCCGCAGCAAAGAACAGAATATCCAGACGGAGTCCGTTATGGAAAAATTTCGATAAACCATTCTCAGGGACAATGGATGTAAAGACAGAAAGTATCGGAACAAATTATATTTTGTATTATACAAGAGTATAATGACTTTTATTTTGCTGAGGCAAGCACTATAACGGAAAAATGATTATAAGAGAATATGATGGTATTGCTTCGTGAAAATGAAAGTCCCACCGGGTTGCGCATAGTAAACCAGAGGCGTGGTGGGTTCTATTAAGTATCATTATATACAAAGTTTCTGATTTTGCAAGTGAAAAATGCAAATTTGAAAAGGCGGTCTATCTGTCGCAGCAGATAATCCCGCCTTTTCGTGACTGATTTTTCCGTTGTCCGTCAACCGTCCGGCGCCCGAAGTCCGGAATGAATCTCTGGTTTTTCCGTTGCCAGCCAACCGTCCAGCGCCTGAAGTCTGGAATGAATTTCGGATTGATTGTGTCAGTCCACATGATAAGCATATAGCTCATCTACTGCTTATAGTATACACAGAAAGAGAGGATTATGCAAATGCTTTTTGATAACCGGAAGATTTTTTCGTATTAGATAATTTGAATTCGTTCGACACTGTCGAATAAATTTGAGGGTAGTCAGGTTCCTGTTTCGCATGATTTTATTGATTTTCTTCTCAAAATCGCATATTATAAAAATGATTTCCATT
>JAMPAW010000161.1 GCA_023666975.1 Clostridium sp. | reverse complement strand
GATAACGAGTATCAGAGAATTATTGATTATGTATATAACGATGAGAAAGAATATGATGATTTATATAAGGATATTATGCACATCGGAGATATTTTAAAGGATTATGCACAAACAAATTTTGAGTATTATTCTGCTAATATTTTTAATGAGCAAAGAGAAAATTGTAAGCGAAATAAATATTTGATTATTAATAAAAATAAATATAATAGTTTATTTGGTGAAAAATTTAAAATAAAAGATTGTGTTTATGTGAAAGAACGTAATTGTATTGATAAATGCGATGAATATATATATCTTGATTTTTATAATAATGTGATAGTGTTTTTGAATGTGTCGCAAAAAATAATTGATGAGGTTTTGCACATTGATTTAGGAGCAAATAATGAAGAGAGCATATCTGAACTTTTGGAAATATTAAATAATGTTAAAGCGAGAAAGAAATTCAAGTATTACAAATTATCTGATTTAAAATATAATATTTCAGATGAAATGAGTGTTCAGTTTGTGCCATAAAGCGAATGTAATTAATTATGAAAAACAGGAGGTGGAAATATGAATGGTATATCGATGTATGGATGTAAAGAAAACAATTTAAAGAACATAGATGTCACAATTCCGTATTCTAAAATAGTATGCTTTATTGGAGTATCAGGATCTGGTAAATCAACAGTTGTATTTGATACATTATATGCTGAAGGAAAAAGAAGATATATTGAATCATTAGGGGTAAATGAATCATATTTCTTGTCAAAAATAAAAAAACCAGATGCAGATTATTTTGTGGGAATTCCACCAGCAATTGCATTAGTACAAAATTCTGCTGTTAGAAATTCAAGAAGTACAGTGGGCTCAATATCACAGATTGCATATTTTCTTCAAGTTTTGTTTTCGTCTTGTGGTGAAAACAGAGGAAAATTAACATTAACACCATCAATGTTTAATTTAAATTCTCCTGCAGGAGGATGTGAGGAGTGTAATGGAACAGGCGAAATTTTGAGGTTTGATGAGACATTAATATGGCCTGATCAAAAACTTTCGATGGCTAAAGGTGGTATAAAGTTATCTGGAGCAAAGCCTGGATCCATGAAAATGAATTTTTATAATTCGTTTTTGCAGCAGTATGGGTTTGATGTTAATACGCCTATTGAGAATTACTCAAATGAAGTAAAAGTTGCATTGCTATTTGGACAAAAGAAAAATAAAAAGTATAAAGTAGAATTTCCAGGAATTATTTGTGAAAGCGAAAAACAGTACAAAACAACAAAAAGCTTGAAAACGAGAGAAAAGTTAGAATCTTTTATGACAAAAAGTAAATGTGAAGGATGTAGTGGAACTGGATACAACCCGAAGATTTTAGACATCACTATAGCTGGGAGGAATATTGATTATTATATGAATCTTCCAATAGAAGAAATGCTGTTAGTTATGGAAAAAATGCATTTTGATGATAGCAGAGATAATATTTTTGAACAGATAAAAGGTAAATTTTTTCGTAATTTGAGACTATGCGTTGATTTGGGTGTAGGATATTTATCATTGGCAAGAAAATCGACAACATTGTCAGGCGGTGAGATTCAAAGACTAAAGTTGGTTTCGCAGATATCTAGTGAAATTTCTGGTGTGGTATATGTTTTGGATGAACCTTCTTGTGGTTTACATATGTCAGATATAGATAAAGTGTTGAAAGCAATCTGCAAATTAAATAATATTGGTAATAAAAATACAGTTGTTTTGGTAGAACATACTGCCAAAATAATTAATGCGTGTGATTATATTTTTGAAATTGGACCAGGGGCGGGCGTTAATGGCGGAAAAATTGTTTCACAGGGAACAGTTGAAGAAATCAAGAATGATGCAAATTCAATTTCTGGCAAATATTTATCTGGAAAAGAAAGGGCTTCAAAAGTTAATTATAATAATGATTATATAATCGGCAAAAGCTTAAAACTTATTAATGTTAACAGTAATAATTTGAAAAATATAAATATTGAAATTCCATTGGGTGCTATGGTTTGCTTTACAGGTGTTTCAGGATCAGGGAAAACCTCGTTAGTGTTTGATTCATTGTATCAAAGTCTACATTATAAAAAAAATATTGGATTAGAAAATGTTGAAAACAGGGATTTGGTTAAACATATTGTTTTGTGTGATCAGTCGCCAATTGGAAAATCTTCACGCTCATGCCCGGTTACTTATCTTGATATTTGGGAGGCGATTAGAAAGATTTTTTCTGAACAAGAAAAGGCAAAAAAAATGAAGATATCTGACTCTATGTTTAGTTTTAATGTGGATGGAGGGAGATGTGAAAAGTGCAAGGGTGAGGGATATGTGAAAATCAACATGGGGTTTTTGCCAGAAATGCCAGTAATATGTGATATGTGTGATGGAAAGAGATTTAAGAGCAAAATATTAGATGTTAAGTATAAAAATTTATCTATATTTGATGTTTTGGAGTTAAGTGTAGATGAGGCAATTGGATATTTTGCTGAAAATCAAACAGTTAAATTAAAATTATTGGCGATACAACGTGTTGGTTTGGGATATATAAAGTTGGGACAATCAACATCTACATTATCTGGTGGTGAAAGCCAGAGATTAAAATTGGCAGCAGAGATAGCAAAGACTAATACTGCTGGCACAATGGTAATTTTTGATGAACCAACGAAAGGGTTGCATTTTCAAGATGTGAAAAAATTGCTTTCAGTTATGCGAGAACTAGTTAAAAAGGGTAATTCATTACTAATTATAGAACATAATTTGGATGTTATATCCTCTTGTGATTATGTTATTGATATAGGACCAGGGGGGGGGAGAAATGGTGGTTGTGTGGTAGGGGTTGGAACGCCAATGCAAATATCAAAAAAAAATACTGTTACGGGAAAAGTTTTGAATGAGTATTATAATAATTTAAGCACATAGCATACGACATAAAATGTTAAAAAATATATATTTCAGCATATATTGACAAAAAAACGGTAGTTGTCTATAATAGATGATAGAAGACGATATTTAATATACAAATTTTTTATTGGGAGGTAAAGAAATATGAATACAGCACAAAAATCAAGAATGATTGGGAATAAAAGTTTGAATCCTAAAATCGAGATGTTTAATCCGTTTAACAGACCGTTCGTAGATTCAAATACAGATGAACAGCCGGTTGTGATAACAAAGTTTGTTATTGTGTCACCAAAGGTGGTTGAGTATATGATTGATGACAATACTAAGATAGTTGCTAAATGTACACCATGTCAATGCTGTGCATGTAGATAGTAATATGTCTGTTGTAAAATGTAATGTGCCGTTAAATATTCAATATGAGGTGACATATAGGTGTAATAATCGTTGTATATTCTGCTATAATGAGAAGGATGATAATTATTATGAGGAAATAAACACACAAGGGGCTATTCAGATTGTAAGGGATGTAGCCTCTTGTGGTGTTATGTCTATGAACTTTAATGGCGGGGAACCTTTAATTAGAAGTGATTTTTTTGACATAGTTAAGGTGGCATATGATAGTGGCTTAGACATTCACATGAATACAAATTCAAGCCTGATAGATGAATTTAATGCAAAGATGATAGCAAAGTATTTTCCTTCGATTTGTACTACTGTTTTAGATAGTGATTCTGGTAACCATGATATTTTAAGTGGTAGGAAAGGTGCATTTAATGAAGCAATGCAGGGTATACGTAATCTTCAAAGGCAAGATGTATATGTTGCAGTAAATATTATGTTATCAAAAAGGAATATAGACAATATTGAAGAAACGTATAATTTGCTAAGGACGATGAGAATAAGGTCTGTATTAATTACTAGGTATGTGCCATGTGAAATGAATACTGATGGCTTAGATATTTCAGATCAGCAGTTTTTGCAGGCTGTTGCTAAGGTTTATATGTTTAATAAAAAATATAGTTGTTTTGACAGAATAGCTTTTCCGCAACCATATAAGTTGTGTAATTCAACAAGAGAGTTGCATAAGAATATTCAAGATAGCAATATTGCATGTAATATTGGATTGTGTACTATTTCTATAGGTCCTAATGGGGATATAACTCCTTGTAATTTGGTAAAATATCCTATTTTGGGAAATTTAAAGAAGGAATCGTTAAAAACTATATGGGATAGGTTTGATGGTGTTAATCATTTTTGTAATGTACATCTTGATGAAAAATGTATAAAATGTGCAGATTTGCAGTATTGTGGTGGTGGATGTAAAGGCTATAATGATGCGGTAGAGAAAGGAAAATAGAAAGAATGACATATGAATATTTAGAAAATATGGCTCCATTGCTTATGCAAGTAGAATTAACAGAGGCTTGCAATTTGAGATGTAAGTTTTGTTATAATTCTCAAAAACCAAGGTATAATGAACGTATTTTCGAAATATTAGAGAAGCTTGCAAAGCAGGGAGTAATGCAGATTAATTTGACTGGTGGAGAGCCGTTGATGCATCCACATTTTTTTGAAATATTAGAAAAGGCATGTTTGTTGTTTCCGAATGTTGTGATATTATCAAATGGGTCTTTGATGACGGAAGAGGCTCTTGAAAAGATTCATAGTTATGATGTTACTAGTGTTAATATTTCAATTCATGGCGATGAAGATAGCCACGAAGAATTAACACAGGTAAAAGATTGCTATCAGAGGTCGATTAATGCGATAAAGTATTTTTTGGATAGAAAGAAAATTATGGTGGCTAGTAATTTTGTGTTGAATGGTTCTAATTTTCATATGTTAGAATCTACAATTAAGTCTATGAATGAGATTGGGCTTGAGTTTATGACAATTACAAGATTTATACCGATCGGCATAGGCAGTACAGCTAGAGATTTGATTTTAACCGAAAAACAATTGATAGAGGCTTTTCGGATTGTTTATAATTACAATAAAAGTGGTATGCGTCCACATATAGAATTTGCAGAGGCAACTCCGTTCTGTGCATTGCCAGAAAAATTACAGTCATTAGCAAATTGCTGTTCGTATGGATATGATCGTTTCTATGTGGATGTGACAGGTGAACTTATGGTGTGTGGTTTATCGAGGATAAAATTAGGAGGTAATATTCTTGAAAAATCTATTAATGACATAAAGAAAAAGTCTCCTGTTTTTAACAAGTTTATAAAAAACGAACATGTATCAGATAAGTGCAAAGGATGTGAAAAATTTGAATTGTGCCATGGAGGGTGTAGAGCAGCGGCATTGTCAAATGGTAAATGGGATGGAAGTCCAGATCCGAATATGAAATTATAAGTATTGGAGGAGAGAAAAGTGATAATATGTGGGAATGAAATTCCTAGAGTAAGTGAATTTGTTAAGGCAAGAGAGGAAGAGTTTGGATTACTATTAGTTTCTAAAAAAACTCCTATTTTAGCTCTTAATGAGGATTCTAAATTAATTTGGGAGTGTATTAATGGAAAAAGAACGATTTTGCAGATAGCCGAGCATATCAATGCTACATATGATGTGAATGATAGCTATAAAATAGTGGAATGTTTTGTTGAGAGTTGTTATGAGTTGAGATTAGTCGAATTTATATGAAAGTCAAGTTTAGAGTACTTACCATTAATATAACTAAATATTGGTATAGATTATGAATTAATACTCTTGTGAAAAATAGGAATTTTTTGTGAGGGTATTTTAATTGTGTGTTTTTATTTACTTTGAGGAATTCATGAAAAATATGTAAAAATTTGGTATAATAAAGATACGTTAATAAATATTATAGGGTTTTAGGGGATTGTCCCCTAACCAGTCGCATTTTCAGCTTGTCTGACAAAATGCGTATCTGGCAATGTGCCATAGGCACATTCAAGTCCCTCCCCACAAAAGCCAATTCAGATATTTTTTGTGAAAAATCCCCTATCTTACATGATTTTTTCGGGATGGTGTAGGATTCCTACGCCATTTTAGATTTTTGGTGTAGCAAACCTACGTCATTTTGTGGTTTTGGCGTATCATTCCTACACCAGTATTTTTTATCTGTTCAGCCATGGTGTAGGATTCCTACATCAATTTGGATTTTTGGTGTAGCAAACCTACGCCATATTGCCATTTTGATGTATGATTCCTACACCACGTTTTTAATGGAATCATAATTTTGGTGTAAAAATTTTTCCTTATCCGTTTTGTCGGCCAGACTATGCAGATGTCAAAAAGATACCATATCATGGTAACAATCTCGTAAAAAATACCATGCCAGTCAATGGCTCATCTTCTGTTTTCCTGCTATGCTTAATCCAGATTAGGAAAGGGGCAAGGCATATGGAAAATCCAACATTTCAAAAAGCTATTCCTCAGATTACAGGCAGCAAAGAAATCCCTTTATGGCAGAAATACACCCTGACAGTAGAAGAAGCCTCCCGCTACTTCCGTATAGGTCAGGCAAAGCTGCGCAGAATAATCAGCGAAAATGAGGATGCTGATTTTATCCTGTGGAATGGGAACCGACCGCAGGTAAAGAGAAAGCTGTTTGAGGAATTTGTTGACAAACTAAATGTAATTTAGGCATGGCGCAGGGAGTTTTGGTGCGGTATAATGATTGTATCGTACCAAAGCTCCCGTTTTTATGGAAGGAGCGAATATTATGGCAGAGAAAAGACGGGATAAAAAAGGAAGAATTTTAAGGAAGGGGGAATTACAGAGAAGCGATGGACGTTATATGTACCGCTACACAAATATGAGCGGTGAACGTCAGGTGGAGTATAGCTGGCGGCTGGTGGAGAGCGACCCGCAGCCGCAGGGCAGGAAAAAGGAATTATCCCTGCGTGAGAAGGAGGCACTAATTGAGCAGGATAGGTATGATATGATTGCTGCCTCGTATGGCAGCATGACGGTCAATGAATTGTTTGATTTCTATGTGAAGATGAAACAAAAACGTGGGAAAATCACTGTCCGTACCATAGAGAATTATACAAAGGTGTGGAATAAAAACATGAGGAAACGGAACTTTGCCGGAATGTCCATACAGGCAGTGCGAAAGACGCATATTCTTGACTGTTATCAGGAAATGCTGGAAGACGGCGTGGGGAACGGAAGCATCACCCTTATCCATAAAGTCTTATCGGCAATGTTCAACCATGCTGTTTCAGAAGACTATATCCGCAGAAATTACGCCCACGGCTGTACAAGAGAGCTTGGCATTTACAATAATAAAAGGGATGCACTTACACAGGCACAGCAGGCGGAGTTTTTGAAATTCGTCAGGGAAAGCAGAGAATATAGTCCATACTATTGGATGTTTGAGTTTTTCCTTGAAACCGGATGCCGCAGTGGAGAGGGGACAGGCCTGCTTTGGGAAAATGTAGATTTCAGGAATAAATTTATCAAAATCGACCATCAGT
>JAMPAW010000160.1 GCA_023666975.1 Clostridium sp. | reverse complement strand
GCCTGAACCGCATCGGTGTGGAATAACGCACCTTTTTCATGTGCTATATCGGATAAGTCTTTTATAGGTTGAATCGAACCAATTTCATTATTTGCGTACATCACAGAAACGAGTTTCGTATCTCCCGTGATTTCCTTCCTCAACACATCTGGCGAAATCTCACCTGTTCTTTCAGGCTTAAGGTAAACAACCCTATGCCCTTGCCTCTCCATCGCTGCGCATGAGTGCAAAACCGCATGATGCTCAAAAGACGAGGTGATAATCGTATGAGTTCCCTCGTCAGGCATGGCTATGCCTTTAATAGCCCAATTATCACTTTCTGTTCCACCGGAAGTGAAGAAAACCTCATCCGAAGACGCACCAATACAGGCAGCAATTATCTCCCTTGCCTCCTGTAAAGCTTTTTTAGGCGCTCGGGAGAAAGCATAAGACTGAGACGCATTGCCGTATTCTTCCAAAAGATACGGTGTCATTGCGTCAACTGCAATCCTGTCAACTTGTGTGGTTGCGGCATTATCCGCATAAACATATTGCTTCATAGCCAATCCCTACACGAAGAGCTTACAGCCCTCTGCCTTAAACTCCTCTATTTTTTCCAATAGTTCATCAACCGTACATTCAAGGTAATCTGCAAGACAATCCATACAATAAAAGTTTACAATCTCCGTTCCCAGAAGTTTCTTGTTAATCCCTATCGTATCCTTGTCCAGATTATCCTTACCGCACACTACGCATTCATGCTTCATTCTTAGGTTCCTTTACTGTAAACGCAGGCATCTGCTTATCATCCTTTTTGTATTCAGCATCAAGGATTGAAAGCTGTCTCCAGATTATCTTTCTCATATTCACAGCTGGTCTAAGACAATAGCGGTTAAATAACTTCAAATCAACATCCTCTGCTGTGCGGACATGAGGAAACAGTAGCTTCAAATATGCTGTTGTTATCCTTTTTACAGCTTCCGTATGTCTTACATACGCATTCTCGGAAACATCAACAATCTGATCAACGATAGCTCTGTAACTTGCATCATCTCGAAGCATGTGAAGAACCGTACAGAAATATTCGGAATTTAAAGCCCATCCGGAAACCTTCAGGTTATCCTTCATCTCTGGAATATCCCAGCCCTTAATAAATCCGTGGATACGATCCACAAGAGCACTTTCCTGGAAAAGAGTGGGAAGTTCCGAGAACATACTTGTGTACTCGTCCATGTTTTCGACCGAAATATTCCCAAGCAACACGACTCCGGCAAAAGACTCACCTTCATAACCGCTTATGTTAAACCTTCCTCGTTCCATGTAGCCCTGCATAATTGAACGCATCTCGCTAATGTCATTAAAAGTAACCAGCTTAACCTCGTCAATGGCAACATAGTCATTGCCAACAATAAAACCGGGAGCACGACGGCTTACATCATAGAACATTTTCGAGCGGGTAATCTTTCCGCCGTCAGTCAACAAACCATATTTGCTTACATTCCCAAAAACATAGGATTTGCCAGTTCCCTTTGGAGCCAGTTCAAGAAGATTAAGCCTCTTCTCGACAAATGGAAGTAAACGTGTGAGCATTGCCAGCTTTTCTTCCTCATTCTTGTATCCAGCAGCATTATAGTCCATCGCTCCAAGCAGGACATCGATCCATTCGGAAATATCAAATTCCACACGAACATCTTTATAGTAATCAAGATCGGCTGTATACGGGCAGAAATTAGTGAATCCTGTCATTTTAATCTTGCCAGGAATCTTAGGTTTTGCCGTATCATCAGGCAAGCGATATCCAAGTTCAATCACTCCCCATGTCTCCTGACCGTTGATAAGCTCGTTCTTGTACTGTTCCCATACAGGCGTTTCAATAATCGTTTCCCTGTTTGTCAGGCCAAAATTGGGAAGAGAAAACGAAATCTCCCCGGTTCGGATATCAATATCTATTCCGACCTTGGTAAGAATCTTCACGCGCTCATTTTCATAGATGATTCTGTTCTTTATGCTGATCCACTCTTCTTTTTGCGGAAGATACGTCTTAATAAAGTCTGTCACTTCCTCAACATCATAATTTCCTTCATCATCCTCAAATTTTTTAAGCACCCAGTCCCTTAAAAAAGAAGGCAAGCCAAGAGATGAGAAGAAATTACTCTTCTTTAGGTCTTTATATACCACCATATCTTCAAAGCATTCCCGAAGCTTGTTGTCCATGATCATTATCCCTCCTACAGCAGATCTTTCTCACGCTGACCTTCACGTTTCACTATAAGTGTCAGTTTTTCTGCAACAATATTGTCCCCTGAATAAACATCCACAGAATAAGTTCCCGGTTTTCGTAAATCCAGCATATCAACACGATAAAAGCCATTTCCAAGCGATTCAGCCTCATAGTTCTTTCCGTCAACTGTAATGCTCACATCTGGAAGCTCTGCCGTCATAAACACCTTGAGCGCTGCCTTCTTACGGAAGCTGACTTCAATTTCCAACGCACCTGTAAAGTCTACCGCTTCTGCATTTACAGGCATGAGATGAACCTCGGTCTTTCCATCCGAATATGTCAGTTCGATAATCGGAACGCATATCTCTTCGAGCGTAGCACCACCATGCACTTCCACATTGGCTTTTCTGCCTCCCCTAAACCGGTCATAATTTGCCAATGCCCAAAAATCACCCGCATCCGTGGCATAGTCCGGTTGAACATCCACATCACTTTTAGGACAGCACCTTCCTGAATGTTGTCCTTTTTCTTCCATTTCCCATACATTCTCGGTATCATGAAGCACTGCGAGTCTGCTGGCTCCGTGATCCGCAATCATCACAGCGCGTTTAATCGTGTCACCGCTAATCAGCTTATTCCTAATCTTCTCCAAAGTATCATGAATGATTTCCATTTCCTTTATGAGATGCAGTGGCAGTTTTGAGTTGCTGTAATAATCATAATCAAACTTGCCGTGATGTTTGATATCATCAATATCCTTAATGGAGACGATCTGTTTCTCGTCCCACGGCTCAAGGAATTCCTTATTCCGGCTGGTAATAGACGGAAGCTCACATCTGCACACAGTTATTTTTGCATTTAACAGAAGCTCTCTGCATACCATCATGATGTAGCCAAGATACTCTACGCCCATAGCGTCCATAAAATACAGCAGAGAGTCTTTTGTACTGAGTTTCTCTATCTTTGAGGATCGCGGTTCGAGAATAAGATTGTATTCTCTCTTTTCAGCCTGCTCTAATACGATTGTCTCAAAATCAGGAAGAATCTTGTTGATAACCTTCTGATATTTATAATCCTGAAAATAATTATCCAAAAGCTCATTCCTAAACCTGTACGGTTGAAGATATGCGAAGAGATCGGGGTAAACTCTCTTAAGTATCCCCATAAGTTCATCTCTCTTATACTCCATTCCGTACTGATCCAGAAATGTAAAAATAACTTCTTTCTCCTGTTCAGTATTATCTGTCAAGTAATAGATAGCGTTTTTTCCCTTACCAACTACTACCTTACAATATGCCGTAAGCTCTGCCGAAGGATTCCCTATCTGATTAAGAAGCATCTTCCGGCTATCATAACAATCCCAGAAATTTGCATCTTTGATATTCTTGTTTAAAATCCCACGGTACACATTGGTAATCAAATCGCGTAACCCAACCGATCTTGATGAGGCGTAATTAAGGCACCAGTTATTCTTTGCTCCGAAAAGCTTTAATCCAATATAATAAAGCCATAAACGATTTGCAGCCATACGGTTATAATTCTGCACATGAATCTCCAGCGTCATATGATTACCAAATTCACTGTCAATGACATCAACCCATCCCGGTTTCTCTTCAAATAACCCAAGTGCATATTTCCATTGTTCATCCGTACCAATCACTTCATTCAATTCTGACGTCTTCGGGTCTTTCTGCAACAAAGCATCATACGCTTTAGACAATCCAACGATGCGATATAGTGCATTGGGATAATCTGCCTTCTCCTTGCTGGTAATAACAAGCAATTTCTCAGCAGATATGCTTTCTACCGAAACAGCAAACGAATCGATTCCATTGATTGTCTGGACATCTTTAAGTGACAGTCCCGGTGACGAAAAATAGATTTCTGGTAATGTTTGCTCCTCGCCGTCAAGAACAACAATGCGTGTTTGCAGGCGGGGATCTTTGAAATCCATGTACTTATGGCATTGGTAGGTAATAACAACCACATGTCCTGCTGTGGTCATGGAAAGAATCTCTCCGATGAACTTCCGCAGTTTCTGCTCGCCATGTAGTTTCAGGAATGAGCTTATGCCAGTGATAAACGTGGTGCCTTGTTTTGTTTCCAAATCATGAAAAAGTGTATCTATCTGCGGAAACTCATCTTTTTTGCAATAATCTGATGCCTTAATAACATGGTTAGTCCCAACATTATAATACACCATCAAATCGCTCCAGTCCCTCGTATTCTGAACATCCACAATCAAAGGCTGAACATTCTCTTTCAACAGAAACCTATCTATTTTCTTTTTGCATTCAGCTATATCCATTCTGAATCACCTCAATTACCCTTGATAATCTCCATACCAACAGTCATGTTATCCTTAATCAGATCCTTCAGATAACGCTTCACGTCTTCAACATCCATATTGTCAATCTTTTCAAGTGCCTTTGCAGATCCGCCCTGATTGTACTTAGCCTCAGCCATTTGCTGAAGTTTCTTGTCCACTTCCGGCAGCCCAAACCAATCATATGGATCGGTTGAAATACGACTATCCAAGTAGTGTTTTACTTCCTCCACATCCGGCAGCATTACCGCAAATCCTTTGATAATAGTTTCCGTGAAAATCTTGTCAAGAGCAGCCTGATCGTCCAGCAGCCCATAGAACGAGGCTTTCTCAAGATACTCCTTGGCTTTCTCGATAGCACTTCCGTCGGGATGATTCATATTCAACGTTCCGAAAGCTGCCCTCGCCTGTTGAACTTCACTATCCGGGACAAGGCAAAGTATCGGCATAAGATGTTTTCTTGACCATTCCCTCGGAGAAATCGATTTTGTCTTTTCCAACCAGAGCTTCTTCAACTGTTCGTTCCCAAGGGAGCTACGGTATTCTTTTGCTTTTGTGTCAACCGTATTAGTATATGCCGCTTTATCCATAGTAAAGGTTCCGACAGGAATCGTCTGGTAGAACGCCCTGATTTCTTCCTCCGTCAATCCTTCTATGTAATATGCGCACACAGTTTTAAACAGATCCACTTGATTATTGTAAAACTGATTAAATGCCTCTTCATTGGTGATAAGAAGATCAAGGAATTTCTGCTTTTGAGAATCAAGCAGAGTTCCAACTTTCTTCATGCTGTGCAGCATTTCCATAAACGGTTCGAGTCCACCAAAATGATTCTTGGCTAATGCGAATGAAATCCGAATATAGTTACACTTATCGCACCACTCTCTGATAGTGTTAGCAAATGAAATATTCTTTGCGATAACCTTGTTGCTCTCAACGATGATTCTGTACTCCAGAATGACTTCCTTGATTTTCTGCTCGGCTGTCTCAACATTCCATACCCAATTTGCCGCATCGGCATCAAATTTGCTCCGAAGGACATTGATGTACTGTCCGTTATCGCCAACTTCAGAAGCCAGCTTGACCAACTCACCACTTTCAAAGTCCCCGATGTATTTCTTCATGCCCTCGGTACAGTTCTCTTTCGTCAGCAAAGTCTTTAAATCAGCAGGAGCATCCGGGTGCTTTATGCACAATTCACCAATTCCCAACGCAATGCTGTTATCCGTTTTGGAACCACCAATATTGTTGCTGTTTGCAATGCCACAATAATTATCAATAAGCTCAGTAATTACTTTCGCATCAGTTTTAAGGTTAATGTCACCTGTAACCTTCTTGAGCGTCCAGATAGGGAACGAATATTCTTTCATCTTGTTACGAATACGCTCCCTGGTCTGTTCAATGGAGGTACAAAGGTTCGATGGAATACCGAAAGCAACCGATGTCGCCTCGTTGAACGCCTTCTCCTCAGGCGTCATGGCAACAATGAACTTATCCTTATATCTTGAATTCGGAGTAATCTGGAGATTGATGATTTCCGCTACCATCTCCTTCAATTTCTCCACATTAAGAGCATCATTGGTGAGACCGTCACTCCAGCTGTAAGCTCCGTCTATGTACTCTTTCAGGACAAAGCCAAGAATAAACGCTGAAAGATTACACGGCATAAATCCATAAGGCTTTCCTTTGAGCGCATCGTATATGGAACGAATCGAAATTCTTCCGGCAGACTCAAATGCGTCTGTAATCGCCTTATCTACTTCAATCTTGATCCGCGATATCAAAATGTTAGGATGCGTCTCCCAGTATGCAGGATCATCCCATGCTTCCTTCAAGGCAGTCTCCAGTTTTGTAGTTACGTTTCCTGATGAAAAGGTCTGCCTCGTAACTCTGTTTGCGCCGCATTCAACACCAAGCTTCAGACTTGATGGCGTATACATTGTAGGAAGAACATTATAAGCAGCCTCCAAACAATCAGAGAACTTCTCCTTGTTGATTGCCTGAAGCACGGACATAAGAATGTCTAATGATGTAGCTCGTTCACCATCCGGTTTCTTTTCTGTGTAAACAATAAATTCTCCACCAGCAATGCGGGTTTTCCATTTCTTAAGAGCATCCTTTGCATTGCTCGAATACTGATCTGCGAGAGTATTATCTTTTCCTTGCTGATACATGGATTGAGCCATCTCATTCCTGTACTGGTTATAGCCGTCTTGTCCGAAAGGATTAATGGTCGTATCAATAAAGACCATATGAAAACTTCCGTCTTTGACGGCATCCTGTATCTTTTTGGAAAGCATGGATGCTTCCATGTCGCTCTTTGCAAAGCAGACTACCGCAGGAATCTTGTTTTCAAATTCTGCTTCCCTGTTACGAAGCATCCGAATTGTCTGGTCAAAGTCATTGGAAGATACATACTTTAGTTCATAGCGCAGCTTAAGCGCACCGCCCAGAGTAATCGCTTCGGTTACAGTTGTTTTATCGGAAAGCTGCTCGGTGATTAAAGCCGTTGTGGTCTTTCTGTCAATTTCTTCTTTAAACTTGTCCAGTTCCGCTCCGCTCACTTCATTTACATAAGCGTTATACTGGAACTTGCCATTGCCCAGCTGTTTCTTGAACAGGACTTTATCCCTTACCAGTTTTTCTGCGCAGCGTCCTGCCGCTCCTCCATCAAGATCAGACCCCTCAAACGCATGATCCACATTCTTCTCGTTCGGAATGAAAAGTTCTACAGAATCACCCGCATGCTGGGAAATAGCCTGCAAAAGCAACACCGTCTTCAGGATACGCTTCTCATCCATATCCAGTTTCTGATTGGCACTGCGAGTA
>JAMPAW010000015.1 GCA_023666975.1 Clostridium sp. | reverse complement strand
CTCCATTTCTCCGTCGGGAGAAACTCCGATGTACTCAACAGGCTAAAGCCCATATGAAAAAGGTCCATATACTTAACCTTACATAAGTACATGGACCTTCATTTTCCCTAATGTCATAGCCTGCTCTTCAAGTGTCATAAATGTGTCATATAATATGCTTCATACATTCTGTAATTACTGTATTTTCAGAGATTTTTAAGATACTGGCAATTTCCTGCCGTGATATTTGCACTCCTATTTGTTGTGTTATAAACTATTTACATCCATTAGATAATCTCCTTTGCTTGAAGCTGAAGCATTTGTGTACGCACCTGCATAGTAGGTGGTTTATTAAAAGATGTTACACAAAAAAGAGCTGCTCCACATTTAGCTCACAGCTCTTTAATAACATATAAACTATATATTCCATTTACCCACACTATTGATATCAGACACACTGTTCTTTCCGAAGCAGTTCCATGATTCTTTCTGCCCCTTTCTTTGTGTCTGCAATAATTTCCTCCGGTGTCATCTTGATATGGCGCAGGGAATTATATTCCCTAATTTTGCGTATATCCTCAACATCAAAGTTCTTACTCACAATTGGTTCAGTCATCATCATGTTCATCATCTCCTTCTAATAATGCTGATGGTGGGTATATCAACAAATCTTTATATCCTTCCATCGTTGTTATGATTTTCACACCCTTTACTGTTTTTACATTGACGATATGCTTAAAATTCCATGAAATTATTACATCACAACCTGCAAGAATCGCCGCCGCAATATGCTGACAATCATCAAAACTTTTTTCACGCAGAACTCCAAAATCAATGAATTTTCCTGCCAACTCGATAATATCATTATTGGTTTCTATTGTATGATACTCAATCTGTTTTAAATAATTCAAAAGAACAGTCAGCTTTTCCTCATCGCACTTGTCAATTTCCCGAAACACAATATCAGATACATAGACTTCATACGAACCACTCTTAAACAATTCCCACAGAGTCAATGTGTCTCGCATTTTTTCTGGCGCATCTAATTGATACAAATAGCTGACTACCGAAGTATCCAGATATACTTTCATTCTTTTCATCAAAATACCTCCTGTCGCTTATTATTATACTCAATCTGTATATCGATAACAAGCATATATCTAATTTTAAATTCTGTCATTTCAAGGCTCTTTCAAAAAATGGTGTAGTAGTGGTATAGTAAGTGTCATTTCGAGCTAAGAAATCATTGATTTTACAGGCTTTTCAGGAACATTTCAAGATACTGCCGTGGCAGATGAAAAGTATTCTAATCATAAATTTTTCCTTTCTCAAAATGCCCGAAAACGCCGTGCTTTGGAGCGTTTTACGGACTTATATTTTTCAAATTCATCCCCCCTGTTTTGCCACACTTTTTGCAAAACGGAGCAAACCGTGGCAAATCACAGCCCTCAATCGTAGTCTTTCGTATATTAAATCATCCAAATCGGTACAATATAATTATCTCTATCAATCGCACTAAGTCCCGGCTTCATACAGATAACCGCACCCTTTGAGCGAGGCGTTGACGACTTGTTTAACAAATCGAATACTTTTATCAACTCTGTTCCGGGATTTGAAGTTTTCTTAATCTCAATTGGATTCAAAACTCCATCATGCTCAAGAATAATATCAATCTCCTTGGCATCCTTATCGCGATAATAGTACAAATAAGGTTCCTTGCCACAATTCAAGTAAGTTTTCATAATCTCTGCAACCACATAATTCTCTAGGATTGCGCCATTCATAGCTCCACTTTCTAATGTCTCTGCACTACTCCACTTCGTCAGATAACACACCAAGCCTGTATCATAAAAATACAACTTTGGTGTTTTTATAAGACGTTTCAATGAATTGTTGGAATACGGATGGAGATAAAAAATAATTCCCAACATTTCCAAAATTCCCAACCAGTTCTTTGCCTGTGTCTGATTGATATCTGCATCTCTAGAAATTTCTGCCACATTAACCATTTGACCACATCTTGCAGCTACCGCAGTAATAAATCTAAAAAACTTAAGCGAATCAATGGCATTTGATAATTCCTTTACATCACGTTCAATGTAAGTAGACAAATAACTGCTATAGAAAATCTGACTATTACTGTTAGCACCGCTTACAATTGCAGGCATGGAACCTTTATATATCCAATTGAAAATGCCTCTTGCATCAGCCTCTTCTCTCCCTTTCTTTCTCTCAGCTAAAGCCTCCATCTCTATCGTGAACGGCTCCATCTCTCCACCGGATATTTCCGCCTGCGATAAAGATGTAAGCGAGAGTACGGCTACCCTTCCCGCCAACGACTCTTGTACTCCTTGCATCAGTTTAAACACCTGAGAGCCAGTCAACCAGAATGCTCCCGGCTCGTGATTTTTATCTACATGCATTTTGATATAAGTAAATAACTCCGGTGCATACTGGATTTCATCAATTAATACAGGTGGTTTATGCAACTGTAGAAATAATTCCGGATCAGTCTTTGCAATATTTCTTTCATTTAAATCATCTAGCGTTACATATCCCCTATCCGTTCCTTCCATTAGTTTCTGAAGCATTGTCGTCTTGCCTACCTGCCTAGGCCCCGTGACTAAAACCACCGGATATTCTTTTGTGACCTGACTTACTACACTCTCCAAATTTCTTCTTATATAATTCATATCCACAACCTTCTTTCGGCTAATTCATATTCTAATTATATTTTAGCCGAATTTATTCAAAAAACAAGTGCATTTTTGCCAATTTTAGATATTTATACACACCTGTTTTAATCAAAATATTATACTCCAAAAAGCTCCTTTACCTGCTCAATCGATACCGGATAAAACTCGTTTGCATCCACGCCCGCATCATATCTCAATATTCCATCACTTTTCTGCTGTAAATTGTAATCTCTCTTACTATGAATGTAACCATGCAGATGCAATGAGCCATGATGTGATTTTGACCATAACATCATAGAATAATGCATCAACGATATATTGACATCATGTACCGCTATCTCCAAGAAATCATAAATTCCGAATTAATATTTATTCATTTCTTCTACCGTTCCAAAGGGTCTTTCACACATATGGATTGCTACCCTATACCCAGATGTAAATCATTTACTTTAACTGTCATTATATCTTTCGTTTCTTGAGTTTCCGTAGTTTTATCCACAGGCGTTTCAAACAGTAAATTGCATTTCAGACCATAATTAAGTATAAAAATTCTTTTATTTATCAGACAACGGACATAACCCACTTTGTTTTTAGGAAAAATACATTTTTAATGCTTTCATACTTAAATAGTATGGAATAGAAAAGCAGTTCAAATCATACTGGTAGTAGGGGGTGGTTTTTTGAAAATACAATGGAAAAATCTGATTACCTGTCTTGCCATACCGCTTGCAATCGGCGGTCTGTCTGCACTTTTGACACGAAATAGTATGGAAACCTTTGATTTAATCAATAAACCAGGTTTTTCTCCGCCAGGCTGGCTGTTCCCAGTTGTTTGGACTGTTCTTTATATCCTTATGGGAATTGCATCCTATCTGGTGCTTATATCCGAAAGGTCCAACGATAATGCCTTGGCTGTATATGGTCTTCAGCTTGTATTTAACTTTTTCTGGTCCATTATCTTTTTTAATTTGAGATTATACCTGTTTGCATTTATCTGGCTTGTTCTGCTATGGCTGCTGATTTTTAAAACAGTCCTTCTATTCTATCAAATATCAAAACCAGCCGGATATCTGCTGATTCCATATCTGCTATGGGTTACTTTTGCAGGGTATCTAAATTTTTCCATTTATCTCTTAAATTAGAAAATAAAAGATTCCTATTGATTATACATGAATAAAACAGCCATTGGCACCTGTTTTCTTAGAAAACCTGACACACCAATGACTGTTTTATTTTGTGCTTATAAATAGCAGCAGATATTGTCAACGAGTTTTTCTTCAATATTTATCAACCGTTTCGTAATATCCTTCGTTTTTTCGTCAGCAGCTTTGTATTGATTTAAATATTTGCGAAGAGACTTTACTCCCATATTACAACCATCTGTCATTAAATCGGCAATTGTTTCATCCGATTCATCCATAACCAGCTTCACATTGGTTTTCATCCATGACATGCTTTTTGCCATGGGATTGGGTTCTTTTCCATCATCATGATATTTGTCCAGAAGAATTTCGATTTCGTCTTCCAGCTTATCGTGTTCGTCTTTGCAGTCTACAAGACATTTATGAAGTTCCTTATCATGTACATAATCCAAAACCTCATCAATGGATGCAACACCCATTTTTATACCGGCATCGCATTCCCGTAGCAGCTTTATCGTATCTGATTCAATCATTGTTCATTTTCAACTCCTTTTTCTTTGTATCTTTTAAAAATTATCTCCTATTTTATCAAATAGTATTCTACCGTTTTGTAAAATGATGAATCATTCCTCCGTACTCCGCCGTCTTGCCACCACCACAAGCCTTCCATCTTCCACATGATAGGCACAGGTAGAAAGCGTTAGAAATGTATCACCAAATTCTGCCTCCACGCCTGTATCATATAGAGAAAGCATTTTTATATTTTCATAAAAATCATTGAATTCTTCTTCCGTCTCAGCTTCATAGAACTGATAATATTTAAATACATCATCCTCTACATTATAGACCTGGGACCGGAATACCGCTATAATCTCATACATACGTTCTTCATAGAGTGTATCAAAAGAAATCAAGGGATGCTCCAAATAAAAGCTCTCTTCCAGATACATATCCAAATCTCCAAACATGGAACCATCCCGCATGTTATGCCCATAGATAATAAAATTCGTTCCGGCACCCAAATCCGCCCGTTCTCTGACATACAAGCTGCCGTATATATTATCCTTCTTATAAAAATCATGATACAGGTAATATTCATCATCCTCGCACTGCATGACCGGATAATCAATTTTCATACCTTCGATGGAAAGCCATCCGGCAAGGTCATGATTCTCTTCATACAACTCTGCATATTTGCTCAATATAACAGGAGCAGCTTCCTCTGCTGACTCTTCCATATCCGAACCAGAAGCCGCCGTTTCTTCCGGCTTCCCATCACTCTCCAACGTATATTTTTCTGATTCTTCTATGATTTCTTTCAGACCGCGCTGCTGCGCCTTATGCTGCATGGACAGATAGTATGCCCGGCCAATCGGAATCAGGCATACTATAAATCCTACAAGAAAAAGCCCTTTTATAATTTTGCTCTTTCGTTTATTCTCCATAAACCTCTTTCCATTCTACAACTGTCTTTTTACCAATACTGTGATAATACAACAGTAACATAAAGATTACAGCAAGTGCCAGCAGCCTTCGCATCCATCCGCCCGCCTTTGCCCACCGAATCAGTCCAGAAACCATTTCGTTCTTGTTCTCTTCCGTCATGCCACACTTTCCTTCCTTGAAATAAGAAAGCAGATAGGAAAGCCCGGCAATCATAGCTGCTGTCACATAAATTTCCAAGGGTGCATTTTCTCCGGTTCTAGGCTCATCATCCTTTGACTGTGTTGAATTTGTCCCAGAAGCATCGGATGTACTGGTACTGGCATTACTATTATCATTATTGTTATCGGCATCGTTATTATTACTGTTGTCATTATTGTCGCTGTCAGCACCATTATTGCTGTTGTTATTATTATTATCATTGTTATTATTATCTTGAGCAGTATCATCAGCACCATTCTTATCATTGGTTCCATTTTCTACATCTTTATAAATAATTGCATAGGTAGAAAAACGGTCTGTTTCTATAGTAATCGTATCCTTGTCGGTATCCAAGTCATTCAGGATTTCTGCCACGTTATTATGTACACGAACCACTGCAAAGTCCCGTTCTGCATTTGAATTCACATTTTTCAAAGCTTCCGGTATGATAATGGTAATCGTAAGCTTTTTATTTGTTTCGG
The DNA here is from genome assembly GCA_023666975.1 of Clostridium sp. The sequence goes on along the minus strand of JAMPAW010000015.1, from coordinate 37,245 downwards.
AGATGGCGCTGCGGTCCTCCCCGATTATTTTAAATAAACTGATATCCAGGTACTGCCCTATGGTATAGTCATGTAACGCTGCTTTTACCAATGCTTGATTCGTACTGCTGACGCTATCGGATGCATCCTCCACCTCCAACACAATCTTAATATCCGTTCCGTTATTTAACTGCTCCTTTTCTTCCTCTGTCAGAAGGATATCTGCCAATTCATCTGCTGACAGAGCAAGACTTGTTACCGGAGCATTCACACCGGTTTCCACATCCTTGCCAATCTCTCCTGGATTATTCTCATCATCCCGACTGCTTTCATCCCCTGTTTTCGGAATACTTTCACCTTCCTTGTATCCGCAGACTGTACAGCTTCTCTCCTGTAAGCCATCTTCCTTCTCAGATGCAGGTTTTATTATTTCCCAATTTCCAAAACTATGAGTGTGCAACAGCCGTTCTATGGTCTTATTGATTACTATTTCATCAGAGGAATTTCCACACACCAGCAAAATGTTTCCACTAATACTTCCCTTTTCCTCTATAGTTGCCTCGGTTCGTATCAATTCCCCTATACGCACTGTCACTACTGTAATATCTGCATCTCTCAATGCCAACTCAATCGCATTCTGAATACTCTCCTTCGTAGTATCATTCCCTGCTTCAAATTCTTCTAGTGTTTCTTCTACTATTTTCCTGGCATCCCTTATGTTTTCTGATTCTGTCTTTATAACTGTGGTTACTGTTGCTTTATTTCCAGCATAATCCACAGCAAGAATCGTCTGCTCACCATCGGTTGCTGTTAATGTGAATTTACCATCATTCAAATTAACTTTCGTACCATTTACCCTTACAGATTCCAGATTTTGGTCTGTCACAACTACCGTCTGTGATGTTCGATAGGTCTTCCCATCTTCCACGCCAGTAATTGCCGGAGCGGTACCATCAAATACCAAACCATCGGAAGAAAGATAAGTCACATTTCCCGCCTTATCCACAATCCTTGCATAAACTACACACTTTCTATCCAAAGCTGTTATAGAAAAAGAAGTACCCAATACCCATATATTCTCTGACAGTTCCTTTAGTTCCTTCTCTGACAATGCATTATCTGAAACATAATAATAGATGCCGTCTATACCAGAACCTATATCCTTTCCCTCAATCATTATCTGCATTGATTCATTAAAGAACCGTTCAAAGGTAATCGTGTTTCGGAAGTCTGTCCATGCATCCTTGCCTACTTTAATCGCTCCCGTAGGCGGCTGTTTATCCAACATGGTTCTGTCATAGCCGCAAATATTACAAATCATATCATTGCTATTATCATATAAATGCGTCATATGCTTTTTTATACTTGTACCATCTATCCAAAAACTATATGTACTATCCGCGGGTACTATAAATAAATCCTGATTAGCTGCATCGACTCCCTGAATGATAATCGCATCATTAGCTATTGAGGTTGCATCAACGGTAAGAACATCGCCCATATAGGAATCACCCTCATAATTTGCAAACAATAACTCGCTTCCTTTCAGGTTAATGGATGCTTTTCCTCCCATAATCGTAGCATGACTGCCGGAAAGATACGCCGTACTCTTTAGTTGCAGCCCATAGTCAGCTCCCTCCATTTCACCACCATCTATATATAGGATTGAATTGTTTCCGACTGCCATAGCAACGTTATTATGAATGGTTCCCCCATGGATAGTCAAATTTCCATTGTTTACAATACATCCATAATTACAATTTGCCTGAAACGTACCACCGTTAATCGTACAGTCAGCATTTACCCATACATTCAACGCACAGCCCGATGCGCTCTCCAACGTTCCTCCGTTAATCGTACACGAACCATAGTTCATAACCGCATCCCCATCGCCTTCGTTCTTAACGGTGCCTCCAAATATCTCTAATGTGCCGTCATAATTATGAATTACCGAATTATTTCCAGAACCAGAAGATGGATCATATGTGACAGTGCCTCCCCCTGCACAATCACAAAGCCTTAATTTAGAACCCATCCCTACCCAAATTCTTCCGGATATGCTATGACCGTTCAGGCAGAGTGTTACATCTGCCGTTATAGTGGGTTCTACACTGCTTTGACCAATTGTCAGATAAGATGACATTACCATATCTTCTTCCAAATAGTACATACCATCCTGATTAATCCATGTTGATGTTCCTAATTTCTTATAATCATCATGGGTATGGCTTTCCATAAAGTGCGTCATTTCTTCCATGACATTCTGTATCTCCACAGGCAGATTTACGGCGGCTGCCGGCACTACCTCCGACACTGTTCCAAAAACCAGCAATACAGAAAGCAGGACCGCTATCATTCTTTGTAACAGATTTCCTTTCTTCCTTCCTTTCATAATCATCCTCCGTTTCATCCATTCTTCTGTTTTTTATTAAGCATCCTATTTTCCCGTATCAGTCCTTCGGAAAGGACTGGCAGATACCATCACATCCAGTACGAAATTCCCATTTTCCGTATAGCAGAACATCTCTCCATCCAGTCTTTTTGCCGCTTCCTGTACACTAGCCAGTCCAAATCCATGCCCCTGCCCCTTTTTATCCGTAGCTGGTATGCTTCCTTTCTCCACATAGAAATCCGCCTGGCATCGGTTTCGAATCCGTATAATGAGATAATCCCTGCTGTATTTCATCTGCACGGAAACCTCCCGCTTCTCTGGCTCAAGCTCCTTCAACGCATCACAGGCATTTTCCAGTCCGTTAGAAAGTATCTGACAAAGTTCCATATAGGGCAGCGTCTCTTCCCCAACCTGTATGTTCATTTTATATTCAGCACCCAGTTCCTTCAGCTTTCCGGAATACTGAACCAACACTGCATTCAGATACGGATTGGCACAAAATGGTTCCGACAACGCTGTCATTTCCGTCTCCACGCCGTTCAGATATACCAATGCGTCTTTTGTATTTCCTTCCGTAAGCAGTCCCAATAACGTAACGGTATAGCCCTTCATGTCATGCTTCATTTTCCGTATCTGCTGCTGATTCTCAAGCTGTGCCTCCAGTGAATGCTTTTGTTCCTGTAAAACACGCTCGCTCTGCTGCTTCCGATAAAGCAAAAGCTGTCGATACAGTGCCACAAAAATCGTTGCGTAGGTCATAGGCATCAATATCAATATCAACAAAAATGCCGGCAGCTCCTGCAGCCTTTTCGTAATAATCACAGGGAAATTCGCAGCCACTGCAAGCAAAAGGTAATAAATAGCTGTCATTCCAGCAAAGATGCCCCATCCCTTTGCCACCGATTCCTGCAGCTCCAGATATGGCTTCCGCAAGTAACGGACTGCCCACCATTCCACTAAGGGAAATAGAATCAGCCTGCTAATAAACATCAGAATGTACTGTTCTCCTCCAAAATAAAAATCCAGAAGATTCGTTACTACGATAATCCAATAAGCTACGGTATCAGCCAGACAGAAGGTAAAGAAAAACCGTCCCTTCTTATCCTTGGAAACAAACCAGAAAAACAACAGGCTCGGCAAAGTACAGGTCAGTATAAAAACCTTTCCCATTATCTCTGCCCCATAAATCATTATCCCCGCCACATTCAAAAAAATCAGCGGTCCCATAACAAGCCCCGTGAGAAGAAAAGTCTTTTTCTTAGAATAACGAGAACGGTATAACAGCATAAACAGGATTAAAATATGAAACAGTGACCACAGCACTGATAAATCCCGGAATATCTCCATTACTCTACCTCCTCGAACAGAATTTCCTGATATCTCTTTTTCACATCCGCATAATAGCGTCTGGAAACTGGTATCCGACAGTCGGAAATCATTAAATCACTTCCTCTTATACTGTCTACCTGATACATATTAACAAGGAAACTCTGGTGGCAGCGGCAGAACACATTACGGTCCACCAAACATTCAAAATCGCTCAGCTTTCCTGTAGATTTTTGTACGGTCCCATCCTTACAGCAAATGGAAAGCGTATTTCCCATGCTGCTGATATATAAGATTTTCCCATAGGAAATGGAATAGGCAGCTTTTCTCCAGGTAAAGGTCAGAACCTGCTTCTTATTCCGTACAAAACTGTTCTCAACCTTCTTCAAAAGCTGTTCTACCGCTTTTCGTTGTACCGGCTTTATCAGGTATTGCACCGCATACAGGTCATAAGCCTCCCTGTAAAATTCTTCACTGGTTGAAACAAAGCATATGACAGCCTCTTCATCCAGGCTGCGAAGCTCCTTTGCCAGCTCAATGCCATCGGCTGATTCCTTCATATAAATATCCAAAAAGTACAAATCATAGCGTACATTTTTTTGTTTCACATCAACAAGCAGTTCTTCTGCATCAAGGTAAAGCTTTACTTCCTGTCTGTCCAAAAATTGCTTAAGAGATAACGCATCCTCCCGACAGTCATCAACGACTGCTATTTTCACAAGCACCATTCCTTCCGCTCTATTTTATCCTTTTATAGTTGTACTTTCAGTTTTTCCTTAAGTTATATATTCGGTCATATATTTATTGCATATCCTGCTTTTCCTTTGGAATTCTGCATGCCGACCCAAGGCCTCCTATTGGCTTTGGTTATACTCCCCTACAGTCTAACTCAAGGCCTCCTCCCAGCTTCGCCGGGTCCCTCCTCAGGTCAGATTATACCATACTTTCATGATTGACTAATTGTTAATTTTACTTCTAATCCTGCTATTTTTATACCACCTCGATTTCCTTTTCAACTCAAGTGCCTTAAGCCTTGCTTTTGAGTGTACTAAAAGCTGCATAATCAAGATTACCGGCTTAGTCGGTGGCTTACACTGCCCCTATAAAAGGCTATTACCTGCTTGCGCCCGGAAGGCACACTGAATGCCTGACAGTTGTACCACATCTTCAGCAATCCCAACGAGAGGCTTTTTCAGTGCTTCCTTATTCCGGCTCAGCCCAAAAAGGGCTTGCCGGTCTGCTTTGCTTTCCTACTGCCACTCCACGTGGTCTATTTTTTGTTTTTCTTCACCGGCTCCACCCGTAAACGGATCGATATATTCTACCAATGCCATTTAATCATATTCCAGGTCCTCCTTCAGCTAATTTTGAGTATATGTCTTAATTGCAACTGTATTTTTTCCTACAGTATCTCCATAATATCCTCGACACCAAAAATGCCGGTTCGCATACTTGTATTTTAAATTCGCATGCTTTTCAAATATCATCAGTGAACTTTTTTCCCTTCAAATACCCTACGATTTCCGATACCGAATATTTCGGCGGTATCCTCACCAGCATATGGATATGATCCGGACAACACTCTGCTTCTATGATTTCTATCCCCTTTCTCCTGCATAATGTTCCAAGTATCTGTCCCACATCTGCCTTGATATCCTTGTAAATTACCTGTCTTCGGTATTTCGATGCAAACACAAGGTGATACTTGCACTCCCATTTTGTATGGGCTAAACTAATATTGCCCATTTGGGGACTTCCTGTGCTTTTATTCGTGGTTTGCAGACCTGCATTTATTCTAGCACAGGAGTTCATGCTTATATCTAAAGATCTGCCCTCTCTCTGCATAGTAGGGGGAATTTTTAATATGACACAATGCAGGCAGGGCAGAACCAATAAACGTCGGCTCTGCCCTTAAATAACTATTTATAAATCTTATATCAGTTTTTTAAGTTTACACAAAACTCTTTTAATCCACTTAATTTAGCATATTCCCATATTCTGTTCAGCAAATCTTCTGAATAATTTTCAAAATCTATTTGAACTATTGAATTTTGTATACATTGAACATGTCGGTTGCGTTTCTCTATTTTTAACAGATACTTTTCTACCGGTAATTTGCTACTTTTCTTTCTGTTACACGTCGGACAAGACAATACAAAATTCCAAATTTTATCATCCTTTACAAATGTCCAAGGAATAAAATGATCCACTTGTACCTTATTCGACAACTTTCTTCCGCAATAAAAACAGATATCTTCCCCAAATTCTTTTCTTAAAATTTCTCTATATATAGAAAGATCTTCTCGTTTAGGGGTAGCAAGTTCAAGTTTGTCAATTACCCGTACCAGAACATTATCCTCATTTATCTTTTCCAAGAATCGAGCCCATGCATAATAATTGAGTCGTTCTAACTCAAATTTATACTTTAACATAAACTCATAGATACAAGGATTTAGAATAATTCCATCCCCATTTATATCAAACGAATATATTACACCGTCAAAATCATCATAAAGCGCTCCTATAACATATTTTTTACATTCATTTGCTACACTGCGAATTATCTTAATCCGCTTGTCACTATCAATTGAATCATATTCCAAATTTGCAAGAACTATACTTTCATCTACTTCTGCCTTCAAAATCAATTCAATCTTTGAGTATTCGGATTTACCATCTCTTCTCATCTGATGTATGTTATATTTTACTACCAAATTCCAATAATTATATGTAAAACGTTCAAACAACTCATCATAAGAATAAAAGATTCCATTTTCTTTTATTTCGCCACCACATACGTTATCTAATAAAGCTTTAATAAAACCAAACTTATATGTATTTCGCTTTCTGCTCGCATCAGAAAAGACATGATTAAACAGTGCCCAAATTCTGTCATTCGTCAAGGCATATTGAGTTATTACACCGCTTTTCAAATTCCAGCCTGCCATAAATACAAACTATCCTTTCAATCATATTTTCCATACTAAAATTTGAAACTTATCGTCTTCATATTTTATCGTATAATGTATCTTTTCACAGTTGAGTATAAAAAATTCAAATGTTCTGTCCTTCAGAACAGCACTCGCTAATCGTACACATTGTTCCAACTTATCACGAGTTAGACATTGTTCTTTCAAAAAGACCCTTTTTCATTAAAATCTATATCAATGCATACCTTTAAAAATCTTATCATAATCTATAAGATTTTGTATCATTACGCCTAAATCCAGCAAACCAATCTCTCTCTTTTTCGCCATACTTATACAGCCATTCAAAAACCTGATGTATGTTTTTTTTGTTCCTTCTATTAAACCGCCTATATACTCCATTGCACTCCCAACTAATATATCCACACATTGCATATCTGCATTATCCAGTATACCATTTGTTCATCTTTAGCCTTATATGATGGTCCAAAGTACTGTCTAACCATCGTCATTATGTCTTCTCAAAATATGTACTATTTAGCGGATTCTTCTTCACAAATACATCTGAAATCTTTTGTCGTAGCTTACTAGCAGAACTCAAATCGTCAGAGAGAATAGTAAAATCTCTTGATGATACTACATCTAGCCTTACATCTCTGTACTCCTTTTCAGACATAAACGGATAACATACCATAGATAATACAACCAGACTAATACCAAATTAATCATTCAAGAAGTTGAACCAGTCAAACCTATATCCTCTTACCTGCTTTTCTGGAGAACAATAAACCTTAGAATCTCCTTCCATGATGATTTCATCAGAAATTTTCACATCAAAAATGTACTGTGCCTACCAGCCTTTGAACTCAATCACCATTACTCCAATATTCTTTATAAGAAGTGCAAGTCAAATTCTCCATCGTCAATCACCTCTCAATGATTATACACAACAACATCGTTAGGCAATAATGAATACAGTTTTTCCCATACTAATATTTCATCTTTATATTCAGTTGCCTTATTATCCATCATTAATGCCATAACATATTATTTCTCCTAAATTTCTGATTTGAGTACCTTCAGGAACTCATCTATATCATTTTCTGTTGTAAACTTATTGATTGAAACCCTAAGTACCTTAGTAACCTCATCTCTTAAGCCTAATGCCTGAATTACATAAGATGGTTCTCCTGCACTACATGCAGATCCAGTTGATAAAGCCACCTCAGCACTAATCTTTTTAATGAATCTCTCATTGTGAAAATCGTCTTTATCAACTACTAAACTGATAATTCCCGGGATACGCTTTGATACATCAACCGTAGTGTGCATTCCATCAATACTATCAATCCCCTTCAATAAAAGTTCATCTAGTTTTTGAATATGCGCTTCGTTCTTTTTCAAATCTCTAAGTGCTATCTCTGCCGCTTTTCCAAATCCTACAATATTATGAACTGCATGTGTTCCAGCACGATATCCAGACTCCTGCTCTCCTCCATGCAAAAATGCTGTAATTGGTGCAATACCATAAGAATCTGCCTTCATATATGCAACACCAATTCCCTTTGGCCCGTATATTTTATGGGCAGAACATGATGCATAATCGACTCCTAATTTCTTGACATCAATTTCTGTTTTTCCTAAAGCCTGCGTCAAATCAGAATGAAGTGCTATATTGTGACTCTTACAAATCTTGGACACACTACTCACATCACTAATTGAGCCTATTTCGTTATTTACATAAATCATAGATACGAGTGCAGTGTTGTCTTTTATAGCCTTTTCTATCTCTTCAACACTAATTTCTCCATTAGAGGTAACTCCGACAAATGATGCTTCATATCCTCGGTCTATTCTTTTTTTCTCTCCGAATAAAGATATGGTCGGATCATTATTGGAATACAATTCTCCATTCAAATATTTGCATGTATTCAGAGTCGCCTTATGCTCCACAAGCGATGTAATTACATGATTTCTTCCATCACCATAATATTTTCTATAATCCAAATATCCCTTGATAATGAAATTTGTACTCTCAGTTGCTCCAGCTGTGAATATTATCTCCTCCGGCTTAGCACCGATTAACTTTGCAACCTTCTCTCTTGCATCTTCCACTGCTTCTTTGGCAGTTGTTGCTTTACAATAGTACTTGCTAGAAGGATTTCCAAATTCTTCACTAAGATATGGCAGCATTGCATCTTTAACTTCTCCATCAATTGGGGAAGTTGCACTATTATCCAAATAAATCATACGGTATCACCCTCTCCTAAAACTTGCAAAATGTACTTATCCATATTTCCAGCATGATTGTACATATCCAAGAGAAGCTGACTTCCTCTATCAATATGTGCCTTGACATACTGTGGAAAATACTCTTCATCTGATAAATATCTTCCTTCTACCTGTTCAATAAGCACCTTAAAGTACGTATCATTGTCACCTGTGATAGTTTGTCTATTCAAATCTAAACCATCTGAATCTGATTTATAATCCCCTACAGGTGTTTTTTCCATTAGAGACCAAGCTATTGCATGCTTTACCAATATATAAGGCTTATAATTTGTTCTGTTTTCTAATTCCTCAAAGATTTCTTGTGTTCTCTTCGATGTTTTTAATCTAAATATCATTGGCTGCACCTCAAAAAAAATAATGATTTTCTACAGAAGTTCTGTTTTCATTTGCATCGTTTTTCAACAGATACTCTTTAGATACATAGGGCTTAACTATCTTGTAATACTCTTCATTAATCTCTTCATCAGTAGACAGAATTATTACTTGATCACTGATATTAGGGAAGAATTTTTCAGAGATTTCTCGTCTATGATTTGCATCTATTCTTGCATATGGCGTATCAATTACAAATGGTATATTCTGACCAGAGATTTCAATGAGCGCCCAATATAATGCAAGAATAAAAATTTGACGTTCTCCTTTTGACAATCTACTCAATTCAATCTTCTTATACAGGCGAATTGGTTCATCGACCAACCCATTCTCTGATATATTTTTAATTTCATTAAGTGCAGATAATTTCAGTTGTTTAACTAGCTTCTTTTCTCCCTTAGAACCAATCAAGTTGGTAAACTCAGAATTCCCGAGATTTTTATATAAAGTCAAAAGTTCTTTACCACTATAGCTTTCATCTTGATAAAGATTAAAATCGAAATTCTTGCTAATCTCAATATGTGTAATAAGATTGTTCTTACGATAAATAGTTTTCAGTTTTTGGACTACCGCTTTTTCTAATCGATTCCTTATGCTTACCGTCTTATTCTCTAAAAACTGCTCCATCATCGAAGATATTCCTGAACTTAATTCATATATGTGTTTATTCTGTGCATTAGACTTAAGCATCTGCATTGCCTTATCTTTAATCCGCTCTTGATTCTTTAACTCTCTATCAATTTCTTCTAACCTATATTGTGATTCATAGAGCTGTCTTGTTAAATCATCCTTCTTTTTTAGCATTTCATTTTCTTTCTGTGTAAAAGTATTAACATCTTCTTCGCTCATTGAAGTTTTAAGAATACGGTTTATTTCCGCCGTTCTCTCTGACGCTTCTTTTCTATTCTTAATCATATCTATCATTGCTGACACATCAAAATCATCAAGAGCAGATACAATACCATTTACTCGCCCAATATCTTCTTTCGACAAATCAAACATCATCTCCATATCATCATGAAATCCTCTCGGTCTAAATGTATCAAGAAGATGTTCCATTAACTGATCGATTTTATCATCTGAAGCACTACCTTTTAACAAGTCTTCTATCGCATTTCTCTTCAGCTTATTTTGAACATAGTAGAAAATCTTTCCCTTTTCCTCAAAATCAAGTTGTATCATAATTGGATCTGCAAAATCTTTCAATATATAAAAGGGCATCAACCCCTCAACAAACATTTTGATATTTGTCAAAGTTTCTGTCTTAACCTTTTCTGCTTGATTAAACTCTTCCTCTAGCTGCTTTTTCTCTTTCCTTGATATTCCACCCACATTTTTAAAAGATGTTGCTAGTTCTGTAAGTTGAACTTCCACATCTTCCAAATCTTTTGCAATTTCGCTTACATTCAGCTCCAGTCGTTCCTTGTCATATTCCATTGACTCAATCGCATTTTTAGCAGTCTCATATACTTCATATGTATTATCATCACCTGAGTTATTTTTTGTCACATAACCACGCATGTACTTTCTAATGATTTCAAATACATCCATTCCACACAATGTAAACACTGCATTTCTTACATAGGTGTTATAGGCACTGGTTGAAAATATATTTCCAACTTCCTCACCATCAAATAAAAAAAACTCAAATAAATATGGTGGAATTATGCGCTTTAAGTAGTTCTCGAAATATGACAGTTCCTGTTCATCTAACTTTATACCTTCTTTCTCAACCGAATATTCCTCATTTAATTTTTGATTGGTATAATCCCACTTTCTAGCAATCACATAATTCTTGAGTTCTCTTTCTATCTTGAGCTGAAGAGTAATCTGCACTTCTGCCTCTACTGTTTCCTGCTGAAACACTTTTGAATTAATTAAGTCTTTGATTTTTGAAATATAGTGTGGGTTTACTCCAACATATCCATATGCCAAAGGGCCATACAATGCAACTTTTATAGCAGTGAAAAGTGATGTTTTTCCGGCGCCATTCTTACCACCAATAAGAATTATATTTTTTTCTTTATCTGTTACCTCAAAATCAAACTCGTTATTACCTTCATAGGAGCTGAAATTATATAATTTAACTTTATTGATTTTCATTTTCAATCTCCTCAATTATTTCATAATGTAACCATTGCTGATTTAACAGCCTATCCATTCCATCTCTTAAAATTCTCTGGTTTGAATAGTTCTTATTCTGATAGACAGACAATAGTAAATTACGAACCAATTCCTCTGGCACATCATTCTGTTTTGCCAAGACTTCTAATTCACTTACCGTCTCTTCATCTATCAATGGTTCTTTATAATCATACCAAGGAAGTTTTTCTCCCGTAATGTCTTCATATAATTCAACCAATACTCTACGAGATAAATCCAGTTCCTGATCCCATATTTCATCAATTGCTTTCAACTCATCTACTGTGATCAGTTCATATTCCATTATCTTTTGTGTTTCCAATAACCTTTTCAAGATTATCTTTCTTGCTTTCCAGTTAAAAGGTCCAAATCCCATGTTTCCCTGTTTATCCCGATAAACAGTTCCATTTCTTCTCTTCTTTTCCCGATATTCTTCATTATCACGAATATCCATCAGCCATCTTCTAAATTCTGCAAGCGGAATCAACTCTCGATGTCCACTCTTAATAAACCCATTTAGTGACTTATCTTCTTTAACAACAGTACACACCCAGCATCCAAAACGTGAATTTCCACAACTTTGTGTCTGTCCACCTGCTTGCATACCAGCGAAAGGGCACTCACCACTATCTGCATCTGCATACAAAGCGACTAACTCACTGTTGTCTGACCCCCAAGGAGTTCTACCGCCATCGCATCTAAGCAAAACATCCCACACATCGTCCGTTGTCAGTTCAACTATTGGATTATAAACATATGCATCTTGAATTGTTTCATGGCGATTCAGAAGTCTATTAGCTAATTCTCTACCTTCAATCCTTCTCTTTCTGGCAATACTCTCTGCCTTTCTCACTCCTAGAAGAACAACAACTTCCTTTTCTTCGTCATCAATAACCTTTTGGATATATTCTCCACTCGGATTAATCTTTAGTCTATCTGTACACCACCTGAATGTTCCATTCATTCTAGGTGTAGGAAATCCTCTTCCAATTACATTTGCCCAAAACGAATTATTTACAGGTGGTGTAACCATTACAGATTTTATAGGAAGTCCATCTCTATCAGCTGCTCTTCCAAGTAAATCATTCATCTTACTCAAATAAATTTTTATAAGTGGATTTTCAATCAACGTGTCAGAAGATACAATATACACGTTTTTATGCCTTTCCTCTTGGCTTAATCCTAACAACATCTTATACACGAGTTCGACAACGGTTGTGGAATCTTTACCACCGCTATATCCAATAACCCATGGTCTGTCATCAGACTTGTAAACATATTTAATTTCTTCAATCAACTCCTCAAGCGTATTCTCGTTAAAATAACTATTCGCCATCCTTCTCACCTCTTTGTTGAGCTACTTCGTTCAATAAACGTAGGCTCAACTCTTTCTTTGTGTCGTCCATTGTTTCAACGACATTTAATATTTGCTGTTCATAGCTGCTTTCCTCAGTGATAAGTGTTTTCCTACCAATAAGTTCATCTAAAGAAATCTTGTATAAATCAGCTACACCATGCAGAAATTTCACATCAGGTGCCGTGGTATTCCTTTCTACGTTGCTAACAATTTGCTGAGACAAATTGAGAGCGTCCGCTAATTGTTTTTGTGTGTATCCATTTTTCTTTCTCAATTCAGATAATCTGCGTCCAATTTCCATAGAAATTCCCACCTTCCCGATTGTTTATTGTACTATAATCAGGTCATTTTTACAATTATTTTTTGTATTATTCCACTTAATCAATAATATCTTTGTATTCTAATAAAAATACAAAAATCTTGCATATTTTTGCCAACACTACAAAATATCCTATGTTTTCCAAGCGTGTATCTAATGTCATCAGAACCTATTAACATGCTAGGGCACCTCAAACAAAAAAAGAACCGCTCCATCGAAAGGCTCAAAAATTAGGAAATGGAATGTGTTATTCTTGAAATTTTAACTTCCCCATACGCTACTTTTCTTCTGAATTTGGGTGCAAATACCATGTGATATTTGCACTCACATTTGGTGTGTGATAAACATTCACATCCATTGGATAACCTCCTTTGCTCTTGATGGTTGGTGAACCATTATCTAGTATAGCAAAGGAGGTTCTTTACTTGAAGCTGAAGCATTTGTGGACACACCTGCATAGCGACAAATTTCGCCGTGCAAGTGCATTTATTTCATTATTTATATGGCTTTTCAATTCAGTATGTGAGCCGCATTGCCGTGTAAATGCTTTTTTAGGCAAGCACCCCTAAATAACGCTCGTAATATAGAGCCATAATTATCACTCATCACAAGCAATGAAACGCCGATGGAACTCCAGCACATAAAAAATCCCCTCCAATTTCAAAAAGCTCGGAATTGGAGAGTGTAGGCATAGTGAAGCGCCCCGTCAAAACCTTGTTTTTTATTTGGCAGGGTACTATGCCTTTATTTAGTTCATATATTTGCGAACTGTCAGTCCATTTATAATTGGATTGTCATGCCATTATAAACATGACACAAATCAGTATAATTATATATGGCGGTGGACTGTAAGTGCATAACAAACCTGAAACGCTTGGACATATTATTAAAACTGCTCGTAAGAACACTGGAAGCACAATAGAAGCGTTGGCAAATCGGGTAGGAATTACCGAGTGATACCTATATCGGATTGAAAACAAGGGCAAAAATCCCAGCTTTGATGTCTACATAAGCTTGTCCAGGAATTGAACATTTCTGCGAATTCGATTTTCTACCCTGAGAAGCCGTCCAAAGATTCCGAGGTAGAAAATCGACGACCTATGCTTTCCGTCGATGAACGGTCGTTAGAAGTCGTCAAAGCAACTGCAAAAGCCTTAATTGATACGACACCCGAAAAGCTGCCAGCGGTAAGTTTTCTGTATTTCAAATTACAGTTATTATTGAATTTGCCAACCTTCTGCCTGCTCACGGATTCTTATAAAATCACGATATGTACCTTCCTGATTTATAAGCTGTGTGTGAGTACCTTTTTGCGCTACTTTTCCGCCATCAATCACCAAAATTTGATCGGCATTTTCAATCGTCGCAAGTCGATGAGCAATTATAATTATTGTTTTTCCGTGAGTCAGTTTAGAAATAGCCTCTTGAATTAAATGCTCATTTTCAGGATCAACACTTGCAGTTGCCTCATCCAAAATAATAATCGGAGCATTCTTCAGCATAGCCCTTGCGATACTGATTCTCTGTTTTTCACCACCGGAAAGAGTACCGCCGCCCTCGCCTATCACCGTGTCATATCCCTTTGGTAAATCCATAATAAAATCATGACATCTTGCTGCTTTGGCTGCTGCATAAACCTCATCATCTGCAGCGTCCGGATTACCAAAACGAATATTGTTTATAATTGTGTCATGAAACAAGTAAACATTTTGAAATACCATAGAAATGTTCTTCAAAAGGCTGTCACAGGTAAATTCACGCACATTATGACCACCAACAAGAATATCTCCTTGTTGGACATCGTAAAAGCGGGCTATCAAATTACAAATTGTACTCTTTCCCGAACCGGACGGACCTATGATTGCGGTAGATGTCTTTTCGGGAATTTTGAAGCTTACATTTTCAAGAACCACTCTTTTGTCATATCCAAACTGTACATTTTTAAACTCAATGTCGTAATGAGCAATAGGGATTTCCCTGCCATCGCTGTCTATGTATTTGTCAGCTTTTAATGCGTCAAGCTGATTCATCGCCGTATCTATAACACCTAAAACGTGAGCGCTGTCGCTTATGGATTCAAGCCTTGCAAAAATTTCGAATGAAAAAAATACGAACATTAACATAAATGTAAACGGCATATCTCCAATAAGACCTAAGTAACAGGAAGTTCCCGCCATTATTACAGTCGCAATTCTTAGTGAAAACAAATGCAGGCAGTTGTTTGGAATAAATCCGTTCTCGATTTTAAGACAAATATTCTTACTGTCACGGCAGGCTTTTTTCATAGCTGACATGGAAGCACCGCTTTGTCCAAATGATTTTACGATTGGCAAACCTCTTGCGTATTCAATCGTTGCTGCTGTCAAATCCCTGCCTGCCTTTGCCAAAACAGGGGCATTTTTAACGCTGTACTTTGAAACCAACAGCAAAAACATAAAAGACAAAGCAGCCCCCCCTAACGCAATAAGTGCAACAAGAGGATTAAAATACATCAAGCTAAGAAAAATGCAAAGGAAGCTAAGGTATCCACCAACAAAGCTGTCAACCATTCTTATACCCATATTTTCAAGCGCACTTAGCCCCGTAGTAATTGAATTTAATATGTTTCCCGTATCCACTTTTTGAAAATATCCAAGTGATACTCTTTTTAATGCCTCGCCTACTGCAAGTCTGTCCCTTGCCACAAGCTCATAGCTTATCGGCTCCTGAAATCTTGCCCTTAGATAATCAAATAAAAACCGGAACAGCACAAAACCCGCTATTGCAAGGAAACTGATCCAAATCAAATTTCGATTAAACTCCGTACCAGTTCGATTGCTTTCAACAAGCGTTCCAACTGTATAAGCCGCCACCATGATAGGCATTGCCGCAAACCAAGTTGAAAAAAACGAAAAAATAAAACCAATATAGAGTTTACCTTTAAAGTCTCCGCACCAATTTATAATTCTTTTTACGGTCTTAAACATTTTCTCTAACCTCCTGTCATTAAATCTGTCCATGTATTATGGACATCCGGTTATACCCGTAGGGTGCTTCCTGAAACAGCCCAATCCTTTGCTCCTATGTGAGTTTTCCACATATGGTTATACAAAGAACAGGTTTTCAAAAGCTTCTCCTGCTTACCTTGCGCCAAAATTTCACCATTCTCCAGAACAACGATATTATCAGCATTTTTTATTGTGGACAATCTATGTGCAATTACAAGCAAGGTTTTGCCATTTGTAAGTTTTGCAATGCTTTTCTGAATTTTTGATTCATTTTCAGGGTCGGTAAATGCTGTTGCTTCATCTAAAATAACAATCGGAGCGTTTTTCAGAATCATTCTTGCTATGGCTATTCGCTGTTTTTCACCACCCGAAAGTCTTTTGCCTGCTTCACCTGCAGGCGTGTCATACCCAAAAGTGAGTTTTTTTATAAATTCATCGCACCTAGCTGCTTTCGCCGCCGCATATACTTCTTCGTCACTTGCCTGCGGATTTCCGAGCCGGATATTTTCCTTCAGCGATACACGGAACAAAAAATTATCCTGCGTAACAAAACTTACCATATTACTAAGCTGCGAAAGGGGTATATCTTTAATGTTCACACCGCCAATTTTAATTTCACCATCCGTCACATCCCAAAATCTTGAAATCAATTTTGCAACCGTAGATTTACCACCGCCCGAAGGACCTACAAGCGCTGTAAAACTGCCTTTGGGAATGTTCAGATTGATTCCGTGCAAAACTTCTTCCGATTTATCGTCATATGAAAAATGAACATTTTTAAGTTCAATGTTATAATCTAAAATTTCAACATTTTTGTATGGTTCAGGAAGTTTTTGCATATCAAGGTATTGCTGAAGCTCCTCAATTGTAAGTTGAAGCTGTTTCATATTGTTTCCAAACACTTCTATTTGCCCCAAAGATGTTACCATAGACATGGAAAGCATTACACACAACGCCAATTGTGCCGCTGTTAAGCTGCCATTTACTGCTAACAGAAGTCCAATGGGAAGAACACCTAAAAGCGTTGACGGAAAAAGTGCAAAAGCAAGCTTGAATGTCACCCAGGTGGAAGAAAGCCATTTTACTACAAATCTTTTGTAATCCCCGATTGCTCCCGAATACTTCTCATAAGACTGTCCCGAACGTCCAAATGCCTTTATAACCTCAATGCTCTCAACATACTCAACAATTACGCTGTTCATCCTGGCATTTGATTTCACATATTTATCAAAATTCTTTCCGCTTATTTTGAAGGTCAACGCCATACAAACAAACGAAAGAGGTAGCGTTACAAGTGAGGCAAGGGCCATTTTCCAGTTAATCAAAAGCAGTGCAATAAAGCTTACAACCGGCAGCATAATATGTCCGGAACCTTCCGGTATCATATGGGCAAGCGGCGGTTCTATATCTTCAATTTTATCTACCATAATATTTTTAATTTCACCAATGGAATGCTTTGTCACAGCTCCAAGCGGTGCGTGTAAAAACTTATCAGCCACTCTAAGCCTTAATTTTTCGAGAATATGATAAGCTGCATAATGGGAAATTGCTGTTGAAAACCCAAAGAACAGAGTCTTGATAAAATATGCTGCAAAAGCGAAACCGCTCCACATAAAAATGATTTCAGCAGATATACTCTCGCTAATAAAGCTGTCAATCACTTTATAAAAGCAAAAATATGGCAAGATTCCACACAGTACGCTTATGATTGATAAAATTACAGACAATACAAGCCTACCTTTGCTCCCCTCGGCATAATCCCAAAGGCAGGAAAACCATCCCTGTTTTTTTTCTTCTTGATTCATAGTGAATCTCTCCTTTCATTATTTCTGCGATGCCTTTTCGCATATAGGGATACCCTATGGATATTTCATAAATCGAGTACAGCCCACTTTGTTTCCTATTGAGTACAGAACAAAGCGTCTTTGACGCTGTAGTCCGAATCTTAGCAGACTCCGTAAGGAGCGTGCCTACAGGAATTTCAAAGGAATTTCCTATAAAGTAAAAAATAGATGGTGTTTCTCGACACCATCTATATCATAAACTAATTTTTATTTTTTTCTGCTCCACCAAGTCCGCTTAGTCCTCATCGGACAAAGACTTTCCATGCATATGATTACGATATTCTACCGGGGACATCCCCATTAACTTGCGAAATGCCATTGCAAATTTACTCGGACTATCATAACCTACACAACCTGCAATTTCAGCCACACTCATATTACGCTTTGTTTTCAGCATAACCGCAGCCTGATTCATACGATACTCCATCAGATAATTGCCGATTGTCGCACCAAATACGGATTTAAAACATTGTTTCATGGAAGTTAAGGGCAGTCCAAATTTTTCGGACAATGCTTCTTGCGTAAATGTTTCATCCATATGCCTCGTAATAAATTCTCCAATTGCCTTTGTTTTTTCCACCTGCGTTTTATAAAAATACGGTTTTTCAAAAGGGTTATTCGGCAATTCCAAAGCCTCTAAATATAATAGCAATTCTAAAATTTTAATTTTAAAATATGGACGCTTTATTTTCTCCGGTACAGCATACAGTTCACTAAAAATATGCTGGACAGAAGGGTTTCCATGGATAACCATCGGGTAACTGTCATTGCAAAATTTTTTCTGTAATGCCCAAAGATCAACAGGGAAGTCCTTTACCTCAAGTGAAAGATTTTTACTGGCAATATCCATATCAAATGCCACCATTGCGCCGTGACAATGTGACAATGGCATTTCAAATAGCCCAGTATGATTTAACCTTCGATCAAGCTTTAAATCACCCGCTTCCACATAAGAAAAAGCGTTCTGTGCTGCCGGATATTCAAGTCGTCCTTCTCTGCAATGATCAATGCAAAACATATCTCGTTCCGGTTTGAACTCGCTATTATAGTATTGCATATGAAAATCATTGTAAGCAAGCGTAACACCGGGGAAAACCTCATAGAGTGTTATCGTTCCTTCTCCTGTCTCATTACGAAATTGATAAACGCTGCATCCATCACTTTCAGCCAGCCGGATAGATTGACCGCAGTTTAAATTTAATTTCTCCATCCAGTTTCCTCCTTGAAGTTAGAGCAAACTAACTGTTACCGATAAAAAAATGCGTCAACACGCACTTTTATTATAAGATAGCAAAAACACATCATTTGTCTGTCCCTATTCGCCCATTCAGTCCCAAATAGACAATTTTTTCTGTAAATCCCATTTCGGTTTTAATTTCGTATAGCAGTTTGTGACCTTGAAATGAGTTTACGTTTACATTATATTTTTCTTTTTTGAAGAATACAGGAATGCGATTTGAATTTTTCGCATTTGTCCGTCCCATTATGATGTAAATGATGTAGAATTTGATGGAGATGATATAAATGCTTCTGTTTTCAAAAGAGAAGTCCTGACATATTAAGTCTTAGCCTTTAATCATCATAATGTCCACGGCAGGACAAAATCTCTAACACACCGTTTTTAACTCGATAGACAAATCTGTTAGTTTCGTCAATCCGCCTGCTCCAAAAACCACTCAACTCGCCTTTCAGCGGTTCAGGCTTTCCAATTCCCTCAAATGGGTTTCTTTCCGTATCTTTTAAAAGTGCATTGATTCGTTTTAATGTTTTTTTATCCTGCGACTGCCAATATAGATAATCCTCCCATGCTTCTTCAAACCAGATTTTTTTCATTCGCCATCCTCCAAAAGAGGCTCATGCTCTACTCCCTTGCCAGAATCAAGCGCTGCAATTCCCCTCCGCAAATGTGCCATGTTGCTCTCAGAATAGAATGAATCTGCTACGATTTCAAAAGGAATCCTATGTTCACGGCTTACTTTCTTCGCAAAAATAGTAAATGCGGTTGTCATGGACAATCCCATATCCTCACACACTTGCTCCATATTCTTTTTAAGTTCTGCATCCATACGGAAATTTACATTTACTGTCTGTGCCATTTCAATCACGCTCCTTCCTAAAACTATTATATGTATTTGTAATGAAAAAATCAATCTTTTTCATTACGATATCTTCCGTATTTCTGTACTTTGCGTTAATAATCTAATACTCGACCTCCTTTGCAAATACACTGTATTGGAAATCGGAGAAATTTTGTGGTTTTGCGATTTTCAACAAAAAATCCCCTCGTAAAATTTTTATTCTTACAAAGGATGCACCCTATTCTTAAATTTGGGGGTTTTACAAATTGTGATTTAAATCTGATACAACTTTATTGGTTTAAATGATTTTGTAAACATCATATTCAAATACAATTCTATATTCTCTCCGGATAAATATATGCTGTCATTAAATACTGTGTAGATTCTGCCATCTCCATCAGCAAATGAAATTCCATCCGAAGCAACTGTTCCGATTGGAATGTTTTTACCGTTGTCGTAAAAATACGGTGGCGTTTACATATCCGGCAATGAAGCACTTGAAAATCAAGTCCGAACCAACCACCCTGTTTTGATTTCTGCTTGTATAGCGTAGCATAAAAAAAGCAAAATTTTCAATCGTTCCGCTATTTTTATCTTCTCATTCGAACAATACTATATAAATATGTATCGCAAGTGCCTTTCGTCCACTTCATTTACTTTTCGTCCACTATATGATATAATATGGACGAAAGAAAACAGGAATGGATGGATACATTTCAAGTAAGGAGTTTCCTATGAGAAATTTTGATTATACAAAGTTTGCAAATTACAAGTGGGACAGCGAAGTGCTTTCCTATGTCGTCAAGATACATGAATACAAAGGCAGACAGGATTTGTATGTACGGCAAAAGCCCATAGAACTTGACCGACTGATTGAAGTCGCGAAAATCCAAAGCACCGAGGCTTCCAACAAAATTGAGGGCATCGTCACTACGAGTACCCGTATCAGGCAGTTAGTAGAGGAAAAGACCACGCCGAGAAACCGGGATGAAAGCGAGATTTTAGGGTACCGGGATGTCCTAAACACCATCCACGAAAGCCACGACTATATTCCGGTAACACCGTCCTACATTCTTCAGCTTCACAGAGATCTGTTCAAACACGCAGGTCTTTCCTATGGTGGCAATTTCAAGAATATGCAGAACTACATTAGCGAAACACGCCCCGACGGAACGCAGATTGTGCGGTTTACCCCTCTTGTTCCCTATGAAACGCCGGAGGCAGTCGAAAAAATCTGTGAAAGCTACAAACGGGCGGTGAATACGGAAGCGGTGGACGCTTTAATTCTGATACCCGCCTTTATCTGTGATTTTCTCTGCATCCACCCCTTTAACAACGGCAACGGACGCATGAGCAGGCTTCTGACCTTGCTGCTACTCTATCAGAACGGATATGAAGTCGGCAAGTATATCAGCATTGAGAAGCAGATTGAAAAAACAAAGGACGCTTATTACGATATGCTTGCACAGTCCGACATCGGCTGGCATGAGGAAACCAACGAGCCAACACCGTTTATCAAGTATATGCTGCAAATGGTGCTTGCCTGCTATGTGGAATTTGAAGAGCGTGTCGGCATGATGAATGGGAAAGGTACGAGAAGCACCGCTTACGATGTAGTGAAAGCCTATATGATGGGCAAAATCGGAAAAATGACCGGTGCTGAAGTCATCGCAGCCTGTCCGAGCGTGGGGCGCAGTGCAGTCCTTGGAGCAGTTAAAAAGCTAACCGAGGAGGGACTTATCTTAAAATGCGGTTCAGGCAGAAGCACCTACTATGTCCGTGCCGATGCTGTTCAGGAATAGCTTTCATCCAATAGCGGTTCTTTTTGTCCGATTGTAAACTCCATTTGGACGATTTGAATAAATTATGGATACAGAAAAGCTGCCGGTGGCAGGTTTTCTGCATACTATGGTATGTAAAATGGACCGGTCGATTTTCTACCCTGAGAAATTGTATTGAAAATCTTGTGTTCTGCAAACCCAAGCATAAAAATTCCCCTGAAACCGCTTGTCTCAGGAGTGTGTTGCTGTGCATATTGAAATTTATTGTTAAATTGCAGCTTTGTTCATGAAGCAGATTTTTCATAGACAAATTCCTTCTGCTTTGTATCCAGCCATTCCTGCCACAAGTCCTCAAACATATCTCTGCTGTCCGTGTAGGTCGTAACGCTGTCAAAGCCTTCGTTTGGCATATAATTCTGCAATTTCACAAACCCGAACCTTCCGGCGTCCACCACCAGCACATCATCTTCCGGATAGATTTCCAAAAAGGCGTTGGCAACCTTTTCGCACTTTTTCCTTTCTTCCTCTGTGATATATGTTTGTTTATTCATAACCGTTCCTCCTTTGACTTGCTTTGCAAATCATTGTAGTGGAGATTAGTAAAATCTTGTAGTTTACAATTATCAGAATAAAAAATCCCCTTGGAGAATTTTCATTCTGACAAGGGGTGAGTTCAACTCTTAAATTTGGGAGTTCTACAAACTGAAATTTGGAGTTGTAATTATACCATTATTTTCTCATTTGCATGGGCATATAGAATTTTCTTTGGTTCAAAATTCGAGATATGCTCCCAATCTTTTTTTAATTTTAGATTATCATCATAAGCATCTAAATAGCTTATAGGTTCCAAATCACCAACAATACAATCTCCATTGTCCAAAATCACAGAAATGCTATCTTCACTATGACTCGGCGTAGAAATTATTTCCCCGTAGATTCCCATATCAGCAAGGAAATCTCTACTTTCCCTGCAAGTTATCACTATGGCTTTTTTGCTGTCAATCGGCTTATAGTTAAAACGAGTATCTCTGCTAAATATTTCATCGGAAAAGTGGACATATTCGACTTGAATATCAATTAGCAGAAGATTTACGCCCAAATCCATTAGTTCACTCACAAGTCCAATGTGGTCGGGATGATAATGTGTAGCTAAAATATAAGTTATATCGTTTAACTGAATATTATTCTTTTTTAGTTGTTTATAAAGTAATGGCAATGTACCCGCATAGTCAGTATCAATGAGTATACCGCCACTTACTCCACGAACGAAAAAAGTATTCGTATTACCGTATCTTAATCTGCTTACCAAATCTACCACTCCGTTAAATCCCGATTTTGTTTAATATATTATTTTTGAAAATGGGCAATCCCGTTATGGGACTGCCCATTCATTCTTGCCTATACTCCAAAATCCAACTGCTGCGCAGTTGCCGTGCTTACGCACTCCCTGATTTTGTCGTTGTCGTATCCGATGAAAACAAATACTTCGCTGCGCTTGTGCTTGTTTTCCTGTGGATACTCCAAATTATGCGATTTTTCCGCCTCTGCACAAAACTCTGCAGCGTTTGATGTAAGTTTGATGTAAAGTTGTAAGGTTTCTCGATTTTTCGGTTTCGCAAACCCGCATAAATACTGGATTTTTAACCCCTTTCGTTCGGGAGGGATTTCATCGTCGGGAACAACAGCACATCCCGAATCGCCGGTGAATCCGTTAGCAGCATACACATTCTGTCAATTCCGAATCCAATTCCTCCTGTCGGCGGCATACCGATTTCCAGAGCGTTCAGGAAATCTTCATCGGTGTGATTTGCCTCCTCATCCCCTGCATCAGCAAGCGCATCCTGATCTGCGAAGCGTTCTCTCTGGTCGATTGGGTCATTTAACTCTGAATATGCATTTGCCATCTCCCAGCCATTCATAAAGAACTCAAACCGTTCCACGTAATCCGGATTATCCGGCTTTTTCTTCGTAAGCGGTGATATCTCAACCGGATGGTCCATGACAAAGGTAGGTTGAATCAAGTGTTCTTCCACATACTCTTCAAAGAACAAATTCAGAATATCTCCCTTCTTATGCCGCTCCTCATACTCGATATGATGCTCCTCCGCTGCTGCCCTTGCAGCCTCTAAGGTATCTATCTCATTAAAATCAACATCTGCATACTTCTTAACTGCATCAACCATGGTTATCCGTTCAAATGGTTTTCCCAAATCCATCTCAATACCATTATAGGTAATCTTTGTTGTACCAAGCACCTCATTGGCAACATACCGGTAAAGGTTCTCCGTCAAATCCATCATACCATTGTAATCCGTATACGCCTGATAAAGCTCCATAAGTGTAAACTCAGGATTATGTCTTGTGTCAAGTCCTTCATTACGAAATACCCGTCCAATCTCATAAACACGCTCTAATCCGCCTACAATAAGCCGCTTCAAATAAAGCTCCAGAGAAATTCTAAGCTTCAAATCTTCACCTAACGCATTAAAATGTGTTTCGAAGGGTCTTGCAGCAGCACCGCCTGCATTGCTGACAAGCATCGGTGTTTCAACCTCCATAAATCCCTGTCCGTCAAGATATCTTCGGATTGTACTGATAATCTGTGACCGCTTAATAAAGGTATCCTTCACCTCCGGATTCATAATCAGGTCCGTATATCTTTGACGATAACGTAAATCCGTATTGGTAAGTCCATGATATTTCTCCGGAAGAATCTGTAAGCTCTTTGAAAGTAAGGTGATTTCCGTCACATGGATGGACTTCTCTCCTGTCTTTGTGAGAAATGCCTTGCCCTTTAAGCCGACGATATCACCGATATCCATACGCTTAAATTCTTTATAGGACTCCTCACCCAAATCGTCGCGGGCAACATAAATCTGTATATTACCTGATTTATCCTGAACATTTCCAAAAGAAGCCTTCCCCATGACACGCTTCGACATAAGCCTGCCTGCCACAGATACTTCCTTACCCTCATATGCTTCAAAATCATTCCTTATATCTGCCGTATGGGTATCCACATCATACTTTGTAATCACAAACGGGTCCTTCCCATTTGCCTGTAATTCCGCTAACTTTTCGCGACGAACCTTCAGCAGCTGGTTAATATCCTGTTGCTTTGGCTGGTTATTCTGCTCCTTTTGCTCTGCCATTTATTTTCTTCCTTTCCATGTAAGTTTCTAATCGGTTTTTATATTCGCTATACCTTATACAAAACCGTAATTTATAATATAATCTCAATCTCTTCCACGTTGCATTCTCCGTAAACATTATCATGCCAATGCTCTGTCAGCCAACCTTTATCTATACTCTGGGAATTCTCTGATTTTGATTCTAAGGGGAACACATATTCCAGACACCCTGCATGATAACCAGAAACACAATATAATGCAAAGAAAGGGATTGGTTTTCACCAGCCCCTGTCTCCATTCTCATTATTTTAATCTCTGAATGTCCAACACCTTATATTGATATGTGCCATCCGGTGCCTCTACATCTACTACATCCCCAACCTTTGCACCAATCAATGCCTTTCCAATCGGTGCCTCGTTGGAAATCTTATTCTTCAGAATATCAGACTCCTTAGACCCTACCAGCTTATATTCTACTTCTTCATCAAACTCCATATCCAGCACCTTTACGGCACATCCTACATTGACCGTCTGTAAATCAATCTCATCTTCATCTACTACATCAACGTTCTTCAGCATCTTTTCCAGTTCTTTGATGCGGGCCTCGATATCTCTCTGCTCATCCATGGCTGCGTCGTACTCAGCATTTTCGGATAAGTCCCCCTGTTCCCTTGCTTCCTTAATCTTCTGCGCAATTTCCTTTCGGGTAAAAACCTTCAGATTATGAAGCTCGTCTTCCATCTCCTTCAAGCCTGCATATGTGATAATCATCTTCTCAGCCATTACACTTTAATCCTTTCTATAGTACGTGTTATGTAAACCTATTTCTTCATCACGGACACGTTTTTGTGGCAGTCAACAAAGGAACATACTAATACACTCTTCTGCCTATAACCCACAAAATCCGGTTCCTGCAACATCAGGCACAACACGCCAATAATATTGAATTATTATATATCAGCCGTCTCTCCCTGTCAACTGTTTGTACCTTGATTCCGGCAGGCTACAGCCTCATTCCAATGCTCTGACCCTAAGGAATTCCCGATTCATAGTTTCTTTCCCTTCTCTGGGTGCATACAATAATAAGAATACAAAATCAGGTGTATGCAATGGATGAATTTAACCTTAACACTTCCTTCGGGAATTCCATTCGTGTATCAAACGCAATCATACAGGATATTGCGTTTGATGGTAATATAAGCTATATCACAATCACTTATACAGATTGTCCGGGATGCCAGGAACAGATTGTACGTCTGGTCGTAACTGGAAATACGGTTATCCGCAATGAAATGGGACGTAATATACCAGTTGACTCCTTACAAAGCGGAATGATAATTAACGCAGTATTTTCGTCAGCCATGACCAGAAGCATTCCGCCTCAGACTCAGGCATTCCAAATCCAGATAAGAAACCGACCGAATATAAACCCGCAAACCGTCGGCAGAATTCTGGAAGTCAACACCAGAAGTCAGACTCTGCTGACCATAAGCAATAACAATCCTGCTTCCATGATTCGATTCAATATTGCTCCTAATACAGTAATTCTGGACCCTCTGGGCCGTCCAATTCCATTCTCCAGGCTGATGCCGGGTCTACGGGTTCGTGTTCAGCATGCTTCCTTCATGACCGCGAGTATTCCGCCTCAGACTACTGCATTCCGGATACAGATTATCCGTTGAAGCTTAACCACTTATGCTATTGCCTGTTAAAAGCGGAACATCTACCTGTGGGTGCTTTTATCAAAATATTGTAAAAAATCCCAGAAAACCTTGTTGATTTAAGGTTTTCTGGGATTTCGTTCAGTGCAGTTGACGGGACTTGAACCCGAACCCACTTGCGTGGACATGAACCTGAATCATGCGCGTATGCCAATTCCGCCACAACTGCTTATTTGTCTGTGGATACTCGATAGCACCAACAGACGATATTATATACTATTTATTCCTAAATTGCAATAGCATTTTCAATTAAAAATTCCATTACCTTATCATAAAGAACTGCATAAGCCAAATCTTCCATGGAATAATTCTCATATATGGTATCTGCATCTATACCGGAATTTTGTGAGCTTTCTGCCGTTACATAATCCTCTACCTCCTGCTTGGATACAGACATTCCTTCCGCATCAGCAATGAGGCAAACTACCATCTTTTCACTTAACACCTGGCGGATGTATTCCTCTGCTTCTGCCTCATAGGTTTCAGCCGTATAAGGACTCCCGTTTTTATCCGTAAGATAGCTTAAATACGTTTCATATTCCATGTTCTGTGTCTCAGCAGTTTCTTTGGCTCCCTGAATCGTCAGTTCCAGCAGATTCGCCACTTCCTCCTCCGGATAACCGTTAATGGACGCATTTTCAATTGCCGCTGTTATGATATCCACCTGCTTTTGGGAATCTGCCTGCTCTTTTTTATAGGTCTCATAATCCATTTGCAAGGCATCCATAAAGGAATTGACCGTATCATAGCTGGTATTGGCAGATACAAGTTCATCCGTTAATTCTTCCGGGTATGTGGTCTGATAAATACTGTTAATTGTACAGACAAAGGTTGCATCCTTACCTGCCATTTCATTTGGCGTTCCATCCCAATTACTATAATCCTCCGGGAAGGTTACATTAACCTCGATTCCTTCCTCTCCTGCCTCATGTCCAATCAATTGCTCTTCAAAATCATCAATATACCGATGGGAACCGATGGTAAGCTCCGTTCCATTTCCATCTGTACTTCCGCCTTCAAAGGCTTCCCCGTCTGCATAGCCAATATAATCCAAATTAATGGTATCTCCATCCTTTACAGTTCCTTCTGTCAACGCAACAGTTTCCCCCATCATCTGAAGAAAATAATCTATCTGCTCCTGTAGCTCTTCATCCGTCACTTCCACTGACATCGGCTCATATTCAATTCCCTTGTATTGTCCCAATGTAACATATTCACTGTAATCCGGCATTTTCGTTCCGGATGCACCATTACATCCGGCCAGTAATCCGGCGCATATACTGATTCCCGCAAACATTCCGATTAATTTCTTATTCATAACTTATCCCTTCTCTAATATAATGATAAACCTTCAATTTTAAGCTTAACTGCGTTGTAATCCTGCTAGCTGCGTTTACAGCCTGTCACAAAGCGGACTAAAAAGTCCCTCCTCAAGTCATATGCCTATGCATATCCTGCTTTTCCCCCTAGGCTTCTGCAAGCTGACCCAAGGACTCCTCCCAGCTGTGCTGGGTCCCTCCTCAAGTCATATGCCTATGCATATTCTGCTTTTCCCCCAGGCTTCTGCAAGCTGACCCAAGGACTCCTCCCAGCTGTGCTGGGTCCCTCCTCAAGTCATATGCCTATGCATATCCTGCTTTTCCCCTAGGCTTCTGCAAGCTGACTCAAGGACTCCTCCCAGTTGCACTGGGTCCCTCCTCAAGTCATATTGTACCATACCATAAAGTCCTGAAAAAGAAAAGTATTTCACAAAATTATCACGATATTTCGTTTCTACAACCGATGAAACACAAGATACCATTAAACTTATTATCTCATATATCGAAATATTATCTTCAATTACCGTTAATTTTTATTTTTTCTTCAAATTATCTGCGAATTTGCATTTTTCTTTCTGCATTTTCTCACCTTTCTATGGAAAACTTTATTCTCTGACCACTATATATAGTGGTTTTTTCAAAAAAAATATCCCAGATGTTGTAGACAAAGTATTTCCCAGATGCTATAATAAATACTCGAAGGGTTTTGAAATAAGCCCTGCTTTTTGCTTTTCGGGATGAAACAGGTTTCGACGGCAAAGTTACTATATAATGAAAACAAGGTGGGGAAGAACATGCAAGTTATTAAACGTGACGGTCAGACAGTTACTTATGACCGAAGTAAAATCGTAACCGCAATTCAGAAGGCAAATGCTGAAGTCTCTCCTTCTGAACAGGTTTCCGTAGACACAATCGACAACATTATCAGCTACATTGAAGGGAAGAACCGTACCCGGATGCTGGTAGAGGACATACAGGATATTATTGAGCAGAAATTAATGGCAGACGGTAAGTTTGTTCTGGCAAAGACATATATTATTTACCGTTATACCAGAGAGCTGGTGCGTAAAGCAAATACCACGGATGAATCCATCCTAAGTCTGATTAAGAACAGCAATAAAGATGTCATGGAGGAGAATTCTAACAAAAATGCTACCGTTGCATCTACCCAGCGTGATTTGATTGCCGGCGAAGTATCTAAGGATTTGACCAAACGAATCCTGCTGCCGGAAAAAATCGCCAAGGCACATGAGGAAGGTGTTCTGCATTTCCATGACTCCGACTATTTCCTGCAGCCAATCTTTAACTGCTGTCTGATTAATATTGGTGATATGCTGGACAATGGAACCGTAATGAACGGCAAGTTAATTGAAAGTCCGAAAAGCTTTCAGGTAGCCTGCACGGTTATGACCCAGATTATTTCTTCTGTAGCCAGCAGCCAGTACGGAGGACAGTCTGTAGATGTCCGTCACCTGGGTAAATATTTAAGAAAAAGCTATAATAAATATAAAGAACGCTTTGAAGAACAGTTTGGCGACCGGGTTACAGAGGATATCATTGAAGCCATGGTCCAGGAACGGGTACAGGATGAATTACGGTCCGGTGTACAGACCATTCAGTATCAGATTAATACCCTGATGACAACAAATGGACAATCTCCATTTGTTACCTTGTTCCTGTATCTGGATGAGAAGGATGAATATATCAAGGAAAATGCCCAGATTATTGCCGAAATCCTTCGTCAGCGTATGGAAGGCATCAAGAATGAAAAGGGGGTCTATGTGACCCCTGCATTCCCGAAGCTGATTTATGTATTGGATGAATGCAACTGCTTAAAGGGTGGTGAGTATGATCATATAACGGAAATGGCTGTACGATGCTCTGCAAAGCGTATGTATCCGGATTACATCAGCGCCAAGATGATGCGTCAGAACTATGAAGGAAATGTATTCAGTCCAATGGGTTGTCGCAGCTTCCTTTCGCCTTGGCAGGATGAAAATGGCAATTATAAGTTTGAGGGTCGGTTTAACCAGGGGGTTGTTTCCCTGAATCTGCCTCAGATTGGTATTCTGGCAAAGAAGGATGAAAAGAAGTTCTGGGAAATCTTTGATGAACGTCTGGAGCTTTGCTATGAAGCCTTAATGTGCCGTCATAATGCATTGGTTGGTGTGACCTCAGATGTCAGTCCGATTCACTGGCAGTACGGCGCTATCGCCCGTCTGAAAAAGGGAGAAAAGATTGATAAATTATTATATAACGGCTATTCCAGCATTTCTCTTGGATATATCGGATTATATGAGGTTACCAAGCTAGTAAAAGGCGTCAGTCATACCGAGCCGGATGGCTTAGACTTTGCCCTGCGTGTTATGAAGCATTTACGGGAAACGACTGACCGCTGGAAAGCACAGACCGGCATTGGATTTGCACTTTATGGCACGCCTGCCGAATCCCTTTGCTATCGGTTTGCAAGAATTGATAAGGAACGCTTTGGAACCATTGAAGATGTTACGGATAAAGGATATTATACCAATTCTTATCATGTTGATGTCCGGGAGAAGATTGATGCTTTCAGTAAATTCCAGTTTGAAAGCCAGTTCCAGGAAATTTCCTCCGGCGGTGCCATCTCTTATGTAGAGATACCAAATATGCGGAATAATCTGGAGGCCCTTTCCGAGGTTGTCCGTTATATTTATGACAACATCCAGTATGCAGAGTTTAATACCAAGTCAGACTACTGCCATGTATGTGGCTGGGATGGCGAAATCATAGTGAATGACAATAATGAATGGGAATGTCCACAGTGTCATAATAAAGACCATTCCAAGATGAATGTTACACGCCGTACCTGCGGTTATCTGGGTGAGAACTTCTGGAATGTCGGTAAGACCAAGGAAATTAAGGCCCGGGTATTACACCTGTAATAATCGTAATTTTTTCGGTGCCAAGTGGAAATCAATTCGTCCGCTTGGCACTTTTCTAAATCAATTCCTGCTACAAAACCAACTGACCTTCAGCAGGAATACAAATACAAAACAGGGAGTATAAAGATGAACTTTGCAGATATAAAACAATATGATATTGCCAATGGACCAGGCGTGCGTATTTCTCTCTTCGTCAGCGGGTGTACCCATCACTGCAAGAATTGCTTTAATCCGGAAACCTGGGATTTCAACTATGGTTCTTTGTTTACCTCCGGTACGATTAAAACCATTTTAGACTATATGGCGCCTGATTACATTCGGGGACTTACCATACTGGGTGGAGAACCATTCGAGCATACCAATCAATTCGGACTGCTGCCACTGGTACGTGCAGTAAAGGAAAAGTATCCGGATAAAAGCATCTGGTGCTATACCGGCTACCTATTTGATGAAAATATCATGAAAAATATGATTCCAATCTGGCCGGAAACCACAGAATTACTTTCTTACATTGATGTTCTGGTAGATGGACCATTTATCGAGGAAGAGAAGGACCTGGGAATCAAGTTCCGCGGTTCCCGAAATCAGCGAATCATATGTGTACAGGAATCATTAAAAACCGGAAAGACTGTTCTTTGGGATGAAAGTCAGGATTTCTTTTCAAAGGGAAGCGAGGTCCAAACAAATTAGAATCATTTAGTGGCTTAGAAACAAGGGCTTGCAGACAGGATATGCTGCAAGCCCTTGTTTTTATATTCTATTCCTATCCGAATCCTTATATATTCTCGCTTTGTATGGTTTCCACAATATTCTTTCGATTAATTCTTCCCATAGAATACCTTGTAATCACAAAGAGAAGAAGGAGTACCGCCAATATCGATATAACAATTCCACTATATGGCAGTTGATAAGCGGTTTCAATCTGTCTGGAAAATGCGGCATAAAAACAAAGTGAAAGTACAATTCCTACGGGTATTCCAATTAAAAGTGATTTTACACCATAAAATAAGCTCTCCAGACTTACCAGTCGCCGAAATTCTTTACGGGTCATTCCTATGGATTTCAACATTGCAAATTCTCTCGAACGCAATTCCATATTCGTAGTAATGGTATTGAATATATTCGTAATTCCGATTAAGGCTATTACGATTATAAATCCATACAGAAATACGGAAATCAAAGTATACAAAGACTGGTTACTCTCCTGCTCCTCTTGGACATTATATAAATAATATGATGTAGCGTTCATATCCAGATAATCTTCCACTTCCTTTTGTATAGAATCTGCATCATCACACTGAATAAATAGGTACGAGTTCTCATGCCTCAACGCTTCATGCTCCTCGAACCATTCGTTACTCATTATCAGAATTTGTCCTCCTTCATGATGCAGGCTCATCGGTCGGACATCTGTCTGGGCTGCAAGCTCAATATCAATATTTTCATATTCCTGCTCCTCTCCAGCCTCTTCATTTGAAGCATACTGTTCTGCCTCTGCTTTCCCATGAATCACATCACCGGGATGATGCTCGAACATCATTCCCTCTGCTCGTTTACCATCCTCCATTACCTCGGAGTAATCAGCAATTAGAATCCCTTTATCCTTTACCTCCTCCGGAGAAAGACCTAGTTTTCTGCAATATTCTTCATAGTTATCCGAACCGATTGCCACTAATTTAATATCAGCTTCTTCCATTTCCATTAAATACGGATGTAACTCCAAATATCGGTCGGTATAGGCAAGCTCAGCAGGATTCACCAGAATTGCTCCCCGCGTCTGAAGCTCATACTGCCGGATACCATCCAGATTACGAATCCATGATACATCATCCGGATTCTCATACTCAGATATGGTCACTGCAATCTGATATGGAATGTCCTTATAGTATATATTCGTTGCCCGAAACCCAAGCTGTATAAATGTTGTCATGGCAATGAATACTGCTACACTAACCACAATGGAAATCACAGTGGTCCGATATTTCACCCTTGCCCGCCGAAGGTTCTTATATGCAATGGCTCCGCCTATGCCGAACAGTCGGTGAAACAGTTTCGGTGTGCGTATCTCTTTTGCCTGAATTTTAATCATTTCATTCCCACGGATAGCGCTGATAGGTGAAACCTTTGACGCCCTCCTTGCCGCCTGTCCGGCAGAGAAATAAACAGTAACCATAGACAACAGTACTCCGACCACCATAGCTGGTACAGAAAAGGCGAAAATCAATTGGATTCCCAATCCCATCGTCATTAAACCGCTGGTAAACCTTACCACAAGATATGTTGCAAGCACACCGCAGAGAATCCCCAGTGGAATACCTATGCATCCTAAGAGAACAGCTTCTCCATGCACCAACTGCTTCCGCTGCTTTTTCGTCGCTCCCACCGAGGATAACATGCCATAAAGCTTCATTTTCTCTGTCAGGGAAATCACAAAGCTATTCCGAATACAGAATACTCCGGTAACAATAATAATCAGGATTGCTACTGCTGCCATGGAATACAGCATCCCCTTGGTACCGTCTGAAAAAAGCATCAGTTCCCATTTCAACAGCCATACATTTATTTCATGCCAGGATGCTACCGCCTCCAGCTTTTCAAACTCCTCTGCCGTAAGCTCATCCCCGCCCGTTCCATATCGATATCGCTGATACAATTCATCCGATACGCCCAACAACGAAGCAGTCACCTGGTCCCGGTTTCGCAGAGCAGTTTTTGTATACGTGGCATAGAGGTTCATCGTTTCCGGCTTATTTTTGTCTGACAGGTAAGTTACAACCATATATCCCGGGGAATTCGTAGATTCCTCACTTAAACTTGGGCGTTCCATAATACCCACTATCGTGTATTCTACACTTTGCTGCGGTACAAAACTCTCTTCTTCATAAAGAAATGGATTCCCCTGCGTTAGTATACTTCCATCAGACAAAACTCTCTGTCCGATTTCAAGGGTCAAGTGGTCTCCTATCTGATATTTCACACCGCCATTGGTTTGTATGTGTTTGGAAATCAAAAGCTCATGCTCATTTTCCGGAAGTCTGCCCTCCAACAGTCTTGACGGTACTCCGGCTCCCCGCATACCAGCTTCATCCATTGCCCGAAGATACAGATACGGCTTATCCGGATTCGTACTTCCCTCCAGCATGGCATACCCAACCGCCGCATCATAACCCAAAGACTGGATATTCCGATTATTCTCAAAATACTTTCGGTTTTCCTGGGATACCCCGTAAAATGCATAATGATAATCTCCAGAGGCCGCCTTTTCATAAGCAATCATGCTGGCACGAAGGCTTTCCGCCATATTTGCAACACAGGTAATCAGAGCTGTCGCAAGCATAATTCCTACAATCGTCACGATAGTACGTTTTTTATTCATAAACAGGGTTCGGAGTGTTAATTTTCTCAATACCTTCATATAATCACCCTCTCTCCCGCTCGGATGCAATCCTGCCGTCTTCTATCGTCAGTACCCGGTCTGCCTGCTTCGCAATCTCCATATCATGGGTAATCATAATCGTGGTCTGTTTATATCTGTGGTTAAATAACTTCAATAATTCAATGATTTCATTACTAGCCTTGGAATCCAGATTCCCCGTGGGTTCATCTGCCAGTAAGATTGCCGGTCGGTTCATCAATGCCCTGCCAATGGCAACCCGCTGCTGTTGTCCGCCAGAAAGCTCATTGGGCAAGTGATTTAACCGATTTCCAAGCCCTAAGGTATCCGTTAACTCCTCCAACAGCTTCCGGTCCGGTGTTTTGCCATCCAGTTCCGTTGGCAGAGTCATATTCTCCTCCACATTCAGAACCGGAATCAGATTAAAAAACTGATAAATTAATCCTACCTGTCGGCGGCGAAAGATTGCAAGCTTATCATCATTCATCTGATAAATATCTTCATCTTCAATCAAAACCCTGCCGCTGGTGGGGCGGTCCACACCTCCCAGCATATGAAGAAGGGTAGACTTTCCACTGCCGGAGCTTCCTACGATTGCAACAAATTCTCCCTGTGCTACCGATAAATATACATCATCTACTGCAATCACTTTATTCTTTTCGGTTCCGTAGATTTTTGATAAATGCTCTGTTCTTACGATTTCCATATACATCCATCCTTTCATTTTCTTTGCTCCAACCATAACAAAGTAAAATGACATTCCGGTGACATTTTATGATTTTAAGAATTTTATTAAGAATTCCGTTCCCGTTTCCCGGTTAGAGGATACAGTAATGTAACCATTCTGACGTTCTATAATCTCTTTACACAAAGAAAGGCCGATTCCCACACTATCCTTCTTTGCTGATTTGCTTCGATAAAACCGCTCAAAAATGTGCTTCTGCTCTTCCTCCTCAATGCCTTCCCCGGCATCAACGACAGAGACTGCCGTATAGACGGTATTATCCTCTATCCGAATCCGGACAGAAGTCTGAGCCGGACTATGCTCTATCGCATTTTTGACCAGATTAGTCAACGCCTCTCCAATCCAATGCTCATCTCCGGTCAGAGCCACCCCCTCTGCTCCTTCCTTCACCAGAGTAATCTGCTTCCATTCCGCCATGATTGCCAGCTTGTCCAATACCTGTTCAATCAAGGCATCCAGGTCAATACACTGATTCTGAAATTCAACAACGCCTGCATCCAACCTCGACAGCTTTAACAGCGTAGCAACCAGCCAGTTTACATTCGTAAGCTGACTGGTAATCTCCGATAAAAACCGCCTTCTGGTTTCTTCCTCCATATGTTCACTTTCTGACAGATTATCCAACAAAACCATAACAGAAGTCAGGGGCGTCTTTAATTGATGGGAAATGTCCGATACGGAATCTGCCAGTGCCTTCTTCTGTCCGGCAGAAAGCCTTGCCGCCTCCTTTAGCATTACTGTAATCTTATACAGTTCATTTTTTAAATCGCTCAGTTCATCTTCTTCATTTTCTTCCAAATCCAGGGCATAGATTCCCTGCTCAATTTGACGAATATAGGAAACCAATTGAGCAATCTGTCGGTCACGCTGTCTTTGATATGCCAGTATCAGCATCAAAATCCCACCACATAACAGTAAAATCAAAAGATTACCGCCAATCAGAATTCTCATCTGATATCTGCTTTGACTCAGTATGGGCATATCCTCTGGAACGATACCGTATTGTTCCAGGTTCTGCATCTCTGCTTTCGGAAGCGTCTCCTGGTTCAATACCTGTATCCATTCCTCTTCTTTAAAATCCGGATATTGCTCCCTGACCTGCTCCAACAAAACAGCTATGACACCATAATAATTTTCCGCCATTTTTTGAAAGGTATTTTGAATGTATATATTAAAGGCTGCCATTATAACCACCATAACCGCCAGCATGATAATGATATATTTTCGAAAGGCTTTATTCTTATTCCACATTACTTTTCCTATATCCTACCTTTCTCTAATGAATCTTTATTTTTATCAACCTGATATTCCTATTGGATTTTTACTCTTTTTCAATCCGATACCCCATTCCTCGAACGGTTTTTATGATTTCACCCTCGGTATCCCCGATTTTTTCCCGAATCCGCTTCATCGTAACGGAAAGGGTATTATCGTTCACAAAATTACCGGAAGCATCCCAAATGCCCTCCAGGATTTCATCTCTGGTAAACAGCCTGCCCTGATTGCTCAGCATATTACTTAATATCTTATATTCCAGTTTCGTTAAAGTAAGTGGTTCTCCATGACTATATGCCATACCGGTTCTGGTATCCAGCTTTAGGAATTTACAATGCAATACTTCCTGTGTCTTACCGCTCCGCCGCAGTACATTTTTAATCCGGGATATCAGCTCCCGATTCCGAAAAGGCTTCTGAATATAGTCGTCCGCGCCTACATCAAAGCCCTGGACTACATCCTTTTCTTCTTCCTTAGCCGTCAAAAAGATTACCGGTAGTTCCTGTGCCTTCTTAAATTGACGGCACAGCTCAAATCCATCGCCATCCGGAAGGGAAATATCCAAAATCGCAAGGTCAAAATACTGCTGCCCATGTAGTGTAATGGCTTCCTCATAAGTTCGGGCAACCGCATATTCATAGCCTTCCTCTTTCAGAAGATATTCTAAACCTAATAGGATGGTTTCATTATCTTCAACCAGTAATAATTTCATAACGGCCTCCTTGTATTAACAAATTATGGGTTTCACGCAAGCCTTGAGCCATGCGTGGCAAAGTTGAATTGGCTGCCGAGAGCTTGCTCATAGGCAGACGTATTCAACTTTTGCCACATAGGGCGAATGCCTGTGACCGAGCCGAAGTGAAACGAAGGCGAGGTACGCATGGCTATCTACTACAGCGATTGGTGATAATAAACAGGTTCCACGCAGACACGCTTTCGCTCC
>JAMPAW010000159.1 GCA_023666975.1 Clostridium sp. | reverse complement strand
CGAACATGCCGGGCAGTGCCATGAGTGTCTCAAACAGCATTAAAAAAGTAGGCAGTGTGCCATTACCGGCAGGCTGGGAATGGCAGGCATCGGATAAAGATAAAGCGCTTGAAGTAGAGGTTACGGTGAGCGCAGTGGCAGTTTACACCGGAGCGGATAAGGGCAATTATGAGAATGAGACGGTGACGGTTGCCCTCACAAGATCGTCCTGTGACCATGTGGCAGGAGCTATTCTTTATACGGGAGAGGGCGAAAAAGCGCCCACCTGCACAGAAGATGGGCTGGGACACAGGGAATGTACAAAATGCAGCTCTGTGGTGGAATCCGGCATTGTGGTGAAGGCGCTGGGACACACAGGCGGAACGGCGACCTGTTCCAAGAGGGCAGTCTGCACCAGATGTAATCAGCCTTACGGCGGAACAGACAGCAGCGTACACGGCAGCACGGAAGTCCGTGGATTTGTGGCGGCGACCTGTACCGCAGGCGGCTACACAGGGGACACCTACTGCAAGGATTGTGGCGTAAAGGCTAAAACAGGAAATGCGACACCGGCATTGGGCCATGACTACAAGGGCAGCGTGACAAGAGAACCGACCACAGGAAGCGAAGGCGAGAGAACCTACACCTGCACCCGCTGTGGAGACAGCTATAAGGAGAGCATACCGAGACTGCCTTCTGAAAGCCACACGCACAGTTACAGCGTGACGGAGACAAAGGCGGCATCCTGCACGGAGGCAGGAATCAAGGTGTATAGCTGTTCCTGCGGCGACAGCTACACAGAAGGCATCCCGGCAACCGGTCACAGTTACCATTCACAGATGACAAAGGCGCCCACGGTTTCAGAGGAAGGCGTCATGACCTACACCTGCACCCGCTGTGGTCACAGTTATACAAGGCCGATTGCGAAGCTGCCGGGGGTTGATACAGCAAAACCGGACAGCAGCCAGCCAGAAGATACGGAGCAGGACAGCAGCCAGCCGGAAGATGATACGATAAAACCGGACAGTGACCAGCCGAGAGATGATGCAACAAAACCGGACAGCGGCCAGCCCAAAAATACGGAGCCAGACAGCGACAATACGGAAGATACAAGGCCGGAGCCGGGCATCCCATTCATCAAAGGCGGGGACGGCAAGACCGGCTGGGATGTGATTCGCGCAGAGGAAGAAAAGACAGAGGATGGGAACATCATCAACGTGGACATGAACGGTTCTGCCGTGGTGCCGGGGGATATTTTTGACCGCATCAGTGGCAGGGACATCACGATTACCTTTGACATGGGTAACGGCATCACTTGGAGCGTGGACGGAAAGAGTATCACTACGGACAGGGCAGGCGATATTGATTTTTCTGTAACAATGGGAGGAAACGCAATTCCGGAGGAGCTTGTGAACAGTGTCGCAGGGGAGCGTTTTCATATCCAGTTAAGTCTTGCACATGACGGCGATTTTGAATTTACAGCGGTGCTTTCCATGAATATCGGCATGGAAAATGCGGGGCTTACTGCAAGCCTGTATTATTACAACGAGAGCACCGGAGAGCTGGAATTTATTTCTTCCGGTGAAGTGGCAGAGGACGGAACAGTATCGCTTGCATTTACCCATGCGTCAGATTATGTGGTCGCGGTAAATGATAAGGCGGAGGACAGTGCGGATTCCGAAACGGAAAGCAGCGCTGGCACAGACAAGGATTCGTCTCCGGCCAAAACGGAAGATGCTAAAGAGCAACTTCCAGACACAGACAGCCGCACATTTCCGTGGGGTGCAGTGATAATCGGCATCCTGCTTGCTGCTGTCGGTATTGTATGCGTGATATTTGCAGTGAAGAAAAAGAGAGAGGATGCGTAAAAAAACCATGGATTAGCAAAGGAAAGCCAGCAGTTTTTTAACAGATTCTGCCGGCTTTCCCGATACGCTGACGTGTTTTATTTTGAGTAAGAAGTAATGCATATCATGGTACATGAAATACAGCAGATCCAGTTAGAAAGTGGAGTAAGACACAATGAAAGAACGGTATAAAAAAATACACGGCACAGACTATGAAACAGGTCTGCATATAGAAATGAAATCACATAAAAGAGTGCACTGCAACAGAGGGAAAACACCTTGTTGCGGTGCACTCTTTTTTCATGTCGAATTTAGTCGAAATATGAAATTTCTTTTGTTTTTTTGCCATTAACTGTCTGTTCCGGAGTACGGCAAAGATAGCGATTAAGATTGTTCAGTTTCTTGTTGAGGTTAGAGATATCTTTTTCAGCAGATTTATAGGTTGTCTGTAAAGCCTGCTTTTGGGAGTAGATCGCATTGTAATCGCTGCGGAGTTTTTCAATGTCAATATTCTTTGGATTGATGCCTAAACGTTTCAGCATATTTTCCGCACCATCATGGAGGATAAGTTCTGTCTCATGGCGGCGCAGGTAGGCATCTTTATCCTTCGATTTCTGGTAGCGCACATGATAAATGTGGTTTGTTTTATACTGCTCTGCATACTTCAAAACCTGCCCTAAATCCTTTAGCTGGTGTTCTGTTTCCACAAGATTTTCACGAGTTGTTTTTACCAGCGCAGACTTGTCGGCAATCTGTTTTTCAAGCTCTGATATGGAGCCTGCCTGACTGTAACTTGCAGCGGCAATTTTAAGGTTCTGGATATCGGCCCAATGCTTTAACCTGGAATTTTGAGCAAATTTATCTTCGGTAGTGTCAATAATGTAACCGCAGGCGGTTCCATGATTTTTCCTTGAATAATCTTTGACGACAGCTTTCTTTCTCGCTGGGAAGGGCACACGTTTTTTATCGCTGTCAGGCACTTTCTCCTCAATGCGTTTTTTAATCTGCTCTCTCGTGTATTCCATGCCTAAAGACTTCGCGCTGCCGCGGACAAAACGCTCTCTATTCAGCGGACGAAATGAGATAAATTTATGAGCATTTTCTCCGAAATTATCACCTTTGATTTCATAGCCTTTTGCCCGGATTCGTTCAATGCATTCCTCATAAGTTTCAGCGTCTTTAATGGCTTCATCAATGTCATTTTTAAGTTGTTCTTTCCATGACAAGCCGCTTTTGTTTGCCTGCCACTCTTTGTAAGTTTTCCCACGGCCGCGTTCTTTGCCAACATTATTTTCCCTCGGAGTAATGACAGACAATTCATGTTCTCGGCAAAGTGCATCGCTCAAATTGCGGATGTTGTAATAAGTCTTTTTGCAGTCGTGATATTTCTTGTGGTCAATGTTATCAGCGGCGCAAAAAATGATGTGGTTATGAACGTGTCCTTTGTCGGTGTGAGTGGTGACAATATACGAATATTTTCCCTCTAAAAGTCTGTCGGCAAGTTCCACACCAATCTGGTGCGCCTCCTTATAAGTGACCTCACCGGGGAGAAAAGCCTGTATCAAATGGTAGGCTTTATTCGGATCGGATTGCTTTGTTTTTGACAGCGAAAACTTGAAGTCATAAGCAGCAGTTTCAGGACTGCATCCGTAGGAGGAAATCAATATTCCATCATCGGTTTTTGCAGGATTACAGATATAGTCTACTGCTTTATTGACGGTTGCCGTGATAGCATGGATTTTTGTGTATGCCATACTTTTTGCATCAGCTCCTTTACTTCTTTTACATCGGCTTCATATACATTCCCCGTGGCGTTCATGCGCTTTGCAATCTGGTTCAGATTGTTGCCGATTTTAGCAAGCGCCGAGTTGTATTCCCGCAACTCTGTATAGTCAATGTCATACACATAGCCATATATGATTAGGTGTCGCAGGAAAGCGGATTTATCTTTCATATTTGAGGCTTTGGTTTTTTGTTCCAGTATGTATAATTCATCATCATTTAAGCGCAGCGTTAGACGATTTTGTCTTTCTCTTTTCTCCATTTTGTGAGTACTCCTTTCCGGATATTGTTGCAATTTTTGTGACAGGTCGTATCTGTTGAGGACCGATTTTTCCGCGTATAAAAATCAAAGATTACCGAAAGGTAATTGATGATTTTTGGAGCGCAAAGGGGGTTAGGGGGATATTCCCCCTACAAGCCAATTTTTTCAAGTTTCCGATGCGAGGAAATTTGAAAAAGTTGGTGCTCACGGACGTCCGTGAGCAGTGCTTGCTATTCTTCTGCAAACTGCCGGAGGGAGTTTGCGTGTTGTACGAGCTTAGGCGAGTGTCTTACAACACATAAGGGCGTTACCGCCCGTTCTTATGCACAGCCTTCCGGATATTTGGCTGTGGGGATAGTTTGGGCAAATAAAAAACTGCCACAACCAAAGCAGGGCAGAAATACCCTGTTTCGGCTCATAGCAGTTTGAGTGTCAGTTTATGGAGTTGTGATTTTATCTACTAAAGATTTTAGCAACCGTCAGGAGGAAAGTCAATAAAAGACAGCGGAAAAATGCTTCGCAAAAAAATGTTCGGGAAATTATGAAAAAAGTTTAGCAATTTCTGCAAAGATGTTGCGGGGTTTCTTTTTACAATGTGATTGGTAAATTTTTCAGAAAGGAGGTAAGGCATGAATGTTTCAGAGCGCAGAGATGAAATAATAAGCATCTTGATAGTCCGACGCCATACAACAACAAATGAGCTGGCGTATGAGCTTGATGTTTCTGTCCGAACGATTGAATATGACATTCAGGCTTTATCTCTTAAATATCCGATCTACACAAAGCCGGGGGTGGCGGGAGGGGTTTTTATGAGTGATCATTACAATCCACATATCAATTCGCTGACGCCGAAAGAGTTACAGACTTTAATAGAAGTTTATCAGGCGGCAGAGGAACGGCATAAGGAAACACTTTTACAGATCATACATAAATACGGTCCCGCTAAATTGGAATTATAAAACTTGTCATTCCGCTAAAGCACATAATCTTTACAGAACCGTTCATAGCAGACGGGAGTGCTTATGTGCTTTTTGGACTGATAAGTCCAGAAAAGATTTTATCAAAAACGGGCAGAAAATTTTGCCCCCAACGCAGGTTGGTGAGTACCTTGAAAATTGAATATATAAATACTTACGGGACGTGTGGGATATGCGGAGCCGCTATGCGGACACGCCATGAACTGCCTGCTTCTATATTTATATGGAAGTGTATGCGAAGGAATACTGAAAGCTGGTATTGAAGTTAAGGCAGTGAGCGATGAATGTCTGGCAAAAAGTGTAGCAGTTACATGAGGCGATGAGGCATATTTTTGATAATGATACTTCCGGACATGGCGAGATCCGTTTCCGGTCAATTTTGAATGACGGTGCGATACCGATGTGAGCAGAGTAATGACCTGCTACCCGTATGTGTTTTTTGAAAAGAGGTAGAGAAAAATTTTATCTGCTGATGAGAGCCGGGAAAATGTTTCGTGGTTGTCATGGGCAGATAAAGTTATGCAATATCAGGAGGTGGTTTTATTGGAAAAAAGTGAGGATATGAAAATTACTATTGGACATGATGAAGAAATTATTATGGCGTTAGCAATGATACGTCATATGTATCATAAAGGGGAAGTTTCTGAGACTGTGTATAAGAATATACAGAAAGAATATCTACCTAAGATAAAAAGTGTTGCACTCAGAGGAAAGTTGTGATAATATGAATGTGTGGTAACAATGTAGGAAAAATGGAAAGGATAAAACTATGGAAAGAACTGTGGCGATTTATGCAAG
This sequence comes from Clostridium sp., assembly GCA_023666975.1. The sequence goes on along the minus strand of JAMPAW010000159.1, from coordinate 1,779 downwards.
AGTTTCAACCGAACATGAAGCACAGCTTTCAGCATTAGAAAATCAAGTCCAATATTATGACAATCTTCTTGCAATGCACCCGGAATGGACGCTATATGAAAGATATATAGATGAAGGCATAACGGGTACTTCTGTAAAAAAACGACAAAGTTTTATGAGAATGATGGAAGATGCGGAAGATAGAAAATTTGACTTGATCATTACAAGGGAGGTTTCAAGATTTGCGAGAAATACGGTTGACACTTTACAGCAAACAAGGATATTAAAGAAGTATGGTGTCGAGGTATATTTTACAGAGGACAATATCTGGACGATGAATGATGAGGACGGAGAACTCCGCTTGACAATCATGGCAACTTTGGCGCAAAATGAAAGTAAAAAAACTTCCATTAGAGTTAAAGCAGGGCAAAGAGTTTCTTTCCAAAATGCTGTGCCATATGGAACGGGAAATATTCTCGGATATGATAGGGAAGGGAAAGAATTTGTCATCAACGAAGAACAGGCAAAGACGGTGCGCATGATTTTTGATATGTATCTTGACGGAATGGGGTTAAGGCAGATACAATTTGCTCTGGAAAATGCAGGGCGTCTAACGGCTACCGGATTAAGGAATTGGAGTTGTTCGACTATCAGTAGGGTACTTAACAATGCTTTCTATTGTGGAACGATTGTATATAGGAAAGAATATGTACCTGATTACTTAGAACAGAAGAAAATTAAAAATCATGGAGAGATAGAAAATATAGTAGTAGAGGGTACACATACTCCTATTGTTACGAAAGAAGAATACGCCAGAGTTAGAAAGAAGATGGATGCGAAAACACAATCAGTTGATAATCGTGGAAAGCGTGGAAAACACGCATCAGGCGATGTATGGACGAAAAAATTGAAGTGTAGTTGTTCAGGAGGCAGTTTTAATCGGAGGGTGTGGCATAGAACATCATCGGGAGAACCACAATACGCATACCAATGTTATAGGCAGATTTCCACAGGAACTATTGCTACAAGGACAAAGAAAGGTCTTAGTTTAGAGGGCATTTGTGAGGTTCCAATGGTTCCAAAATGGAAATTAGAGGTTATGGCGAAAGTGATCTTTCAAAATTTCTGGAAAGACAGAACAGCGGTAAGACTGATAGCCGAAGAAATGCTCGAAAAACATATCCAAGATGACCGATACATAAATTTTGAAAAAGAAATTAAAGAATTAAAGACTAAAATTGCAAAAACAGATAAGAAGTATGAAAATCTTGTTGATCTTCGAGTAAATGGCGAAATTGACAAAGCGATGTTTGACATAAAGAAAAAGGAATTGTTTGAAGATAAGGAAAGGCTTGAAAGGCAGTTAGAAGGCTATCAAGTGGACGAGGATATGTCAGACGATGATTACAATCGCAGGCTGGAGGTGCTAAAATGTGGACTGGAACATAATTTTGACTTTTCGGTTTATGATATTCCAGAGGAAATAATAGACGATTTTGTTGATGAAATAATTGTTTATAAAGACTGTTTCCTATGGAAATTGAGTATGTTTGGTGATAAAACACGGATGAAGCTATGTGTCAACAAAGATAAATCCGTAGAAATTGAAAGAACCCCTAACGTTGATACACGCTGCACAGGCGGCTATCAATAATTGATGCCATAGGAATTTTGATACGATTTGGCGAAAGTATAGAGAAATGGCTTGAAATCAAGGGATTTCGGGCATGGAGGGGTTCACCGGGGTGGCTGGTGGGCTCCTCTTTTTTGCGTTTTGGGATAGGGCTGTGAATATGGCGA
>JAMPAW010000158.1 GCA_023666975.1 Clostridium sp. | reverse complement strand
GGTTCCGGCAGGGGCAAAATATACTGTATTTTATAAGCAAAACATACAGGATTCCAACAACACGCCGGAATCCTGATTTTCAGTATATCATTTTTCAGCCCCTGCCGCCACCCTCATATCTTAAATTTTTGATAATTTTTGCTTCCGGCAATTCAGCCTTCCGCAATCCGCAATTCGCGGAAACTCAATGATTTATTTTCTTGACAATAATACCCCCAAAGCGTATGATTTGAGCATGGAGATGTTTCATGAAAAAAGTTTGCAATTGGTGGAAATATAACAAACGATATATCACTTTCATCAAGGCACTGTTGCTGGCTTTGCTACCGGTAACGTGCTGCGTCGTAACCTGCGCCGCGCAGGGGCGCCGAATAGGCGACGTCTATTTACCGTCTTCGGAATGGAACGACGAACTTCTCTATTACAAACAAGTAGAAGCGATTATAAATTATGGGTATCCTCAGGGCTACTTCGGTTATAACGAGAGCCATGCCTTAAACTTATCTTTCGGGGCATGGAGTCCTTTGCTGTTTTTTCCCTGGGTTGTCTGGGGACTTCTCTTTGGCTGGAATCTTATGTCGCCGATTTTATGCAATATTTTTCTGATGTCCCTTAGCTGCTTCTTATTTGTATGGCTGGTAAGGCCGAGCTGGAAACAGCTGGGTATCCTGACGGTGCTTTTTAGTCTTTATACCCTGTTCGTGCGTTATATGCTCTCCGGTATGCCGGAGGTTATCTGCTTTAGTATGCTGATCCTTTTATATTCTCTGGCTTTTAACTATCTGAGGCAAAAGAAGAGCTATAAATTAGTGCTGCTTTTTTTACTTTCTGCTTTGATGGCTGTGATGAGACCGTATCTTCTGCTTTTTATGCTGCTCCCCGCATGGCTTTGGATCCGGGAGGGCGGAAATTCCTTCAGCAAAGGAAAAAGGCTCGCCGCTTCCTTTTTGCTGATCCTGGCTTCACTCGGTTTATATGCATGTATTAAACACTATTTAGGAACGGAGTATTTTTGGCCCCTGTTCTTTACGGACTGGATTGTCGCCTTTTTCGAACAGGGATTCTTTGGCGGCATCCGCTATACATTGTCCAAAATAATTTATCAGGGGCAAAATTTCATTACACACATTCAAGAGGGAATTCACACAGGATTGGCGTCAGGAGCATTTTTTGCAGGATATCTGGTCTGTCTTGGCGTACTGATAATACAGAGTATCCGCGATTTACTGGAACTGCGGCGCTCGCAGAAAGCTTTTTCGGCGGATCGTTATAAAAGGAACTTTGCGACGACTTCGCAGCCGACGAAGCACTCGGACATAGACAGGATAAAAACTGTGCGCGACCGCCTTTGCATAGAGGCGCACATGGTCTTCAGCTTCCTTGCAATGCTTTTGGCCTTGCTTCTTATGTATACTTTAACGGAGGGCAGCAAGCATCTGTTGACATTTATAGCGGCGGCTGTTTTTGTAATTGCAATGTTGGAAACCCGCTTTTACAAAAAAGCCGTTTTGGTCGGCGTCACCTTTGCCTATTTTTATATTCATATGGCTATTGTCCCCTATGATTATCAAATCCCGTTCCGGCAGGAAGAGCGCGCAGCTGCCGTAGAAGAGTGGCGAGAAATATTTGCGGACGCTTTGGAGCTTAACCAAGAGCAGGTTCCAAGTTATGATAATACGCTTATGTGGGCCTTTAACGACACGGTAGATACAGTCACAATAAACGCGCAGTGGCAATTGCTTTACGCTCTTCCGGAAGGCTTTGGGATCAGCTGCTGTATGCCCGATTACGTCATAGGGCATATCGATTCCCTGCGCTGCCGCTATCTTTATGCGCAGCGCGGAGGACTTGTAGAAGCCCAATGCCTCCAGGCAGGATATGAAAAAATAGCTGAGGATGAAAACTCGGTTCTTTTTCAGATCAATTGAGCCGTTTATCTGTCATCTTACTTGCCGTATTTCCCTCTACTAAGTTTGTATCATACTTGTTGCCTTGTTTCCAGCTATCGTAATCGCTATCCTCCCAAGGCATATTTCTCTTAAAATAATATCTCTTTTGCTTTTTTTGACAATCCTGTATTCCGTCCATCCGTTTTTCGCCCAGGATTACATTAGCGCCTATATACGAATCTTTCCCAACATGAACATTGTTGCGGATAATTACATTATCTTCTATAATACAATTCTCTCCGATCTCTGCTCTTTCAATAATGCAATTATTTCCTATCTGTACGCCATAACCAATCGTGGCCTCCTGACTAATTACACAATTCCTTCCTATTATGCGCTAAGGGAATTACCCCCCCCAAATGTTTTCGCCGTCTTTTTTTCTTCATAAATAATCATATCTTTTAGCAGCGGGTTTTCCTCTTCAAAGGTTTCCCTGTCGATTTCCATATCAATCTCCAGCCCACCGCCCACAAAAGCATGTCTTCCGATTTCGTGAAATCCGGCTTTTTCATAAATTCGATATGCGGCGGCATTGTCCTCACATACCTGTAATCTAAATTTCTGAACGCTTAACTTTACAATTGCCACTTTCATCGCAAGCAGCAGAGAGCGATATCCTAAATTCCGCCCTCTTTCCGTAGCGTCGCCAATGACAATCTTCCCAACTTTGCAAACCTCTTTTTCAAAATGGTACAGCGCGACGGTTCCTATGGTCTGGTCTTTTTCCATATCGATAACCGCGAAAAATATTATATCCTCGTCTACCAGATAATTTTGATACCATTGCTGCTGCATCTCTTTCGTAATTTCCGGAATAGGTGTGAGATATTTTGACAGCCCCTTATCATTTCTCCACGTCCTCAGCAATTCCAAATCATTTTCGCCGAGCGCTCTGATTCCTATGTTTTCATAGATTCCGCAATAATGATGCCTCATTTTTTGTACTCCTTCTCGATGCTATTTCTCATCTGCGTTGCCCTCGTCCTCAATGATATACGGGGGCCTGTTTCTGGAAGCGTCAAAAGCCCGCCATAAATATCCTCCCAGGATTCCCAGCGTCAGCATGGTAACGCCAAAACTGAACAAATTAAAAATGAACAGCGTTGTCCATCCGCTGACGTCAATCATTCCTAAAAGCTTTAAGACAAAGACCAATGTAGCCCATACAGCCGAGCCCGCGCAAGAGCATGTCCCGATCACACTTACTACCGTAATCGGCAAAGAGGAAAAACTAAACAGCGTGTCCGATACCAACCGAACCTTTTTCTTCATCGTCCATTTACTGCTTCCAATCTCTCTGGCAAGTCTTGTGTAATATACCTTTTCCGTCCGAAAACCGCTCCATAAAATCTGTCCGGTCAACGCACTGTTTCTTTCGTCTAGCCGCATCAGCACCTCTATCACCTTCCGATCCAAAAGATATACATCGAATCCCCCCTTCGGCATATCCGGCAAAGCGGTTTTCCGGACCATCCAATAGTACAAATTGGCAAAGACCGTCTGGCTTTTTTTCTCATTCCGTTCCTTCCTGACTGCAAGGACAACATTATTCCCCTTTTTCCAACTTCCCACCATCTCAAGCACCAGTTCCGTCGGTTCCTGCATGTCTGCTGCTTTCACGACCGCGCAGTCGCCGGTACACTTTGACAAACCGCATAAAATAGCGGCGTGGGAGCCAAAATTTCTGGAAAGGCTGAATATCCGGATTCTTTTGTCCTCCCTCGCCAGTTCCTGCATGACACGATAGCTTCCGTCTCCGGAACCGTCATTTACCATCACAAGCTCCCATTCATACTCATCCTGCGACAGAAGCTTTTCCTTTATATCCGCATACAGCGGTTTCAAATTGTCTTCATTAAAATAGACGGGAATTACGATAGATATTTTCATGGACCCCTTCCTCCCTGTCATTCCTGCTCCACTATCTTCTGAAAGTCCTCGTAGCTGCGGATGTATTCTTCAGGATCGTAATATTCCGATGCAAGACACAACAATACAGAATCGGCGCTGAAGTCATACATTTCCTTCCAAACCATTGTAGGAAGGTAAATACCCGTATGCGGCCTGTTCAGCACAAAGATCGCTTCATTTCCTTTGCCGTCCATTACCCTTACCTTGCTCGTTCCGGCGACATTAATCAAGACAAATTCACTGTTCCGATTGGCATGCTGCCCCCGTACCACAGAGGCATCGGAACCGTAAATATAAAAGATTCGTTTGATTTCAAAAGGAATATCTTTCATGCCTTCCACAATGACCAGATGTCCCCTCTCATCTCCCTTTTGTGCAAATTCCAACATTTTTGCGCATATTTCCTGCATGTAAACCCTCACTCTCCTCCAAATTACTGTACACTGATTTCCGTCCTTCTCCATAATACTCCGATCCGCATCTAACCGCTACTAAAATTGCGGAAAATACTTTTGCGCGCGGTCAACTCCCACAAGCTCAATAATAAGTCTCCCCGGCAAAAATATTCATAAAATATGCGATCCCGCAAACCACATGGTATGCGTACAGCAGCCACTGCAAAGCAATAAATATCTTATCCATTTTTTCCCTTTTCGCGCCGGAATTTTTTCCTCCGTAAAACCTTTTTGCGGTCACTCGGAGCAATACCAACAACGCCCCAAAATGGCAGAAAAAGATGCCATACATATATCCCCACGAAAAATTGAAGTCAACCATCCGAAACCCTTTTTCATAGAGAAAAAAGGCTTCCAGAAAACTCATCAGATAAAGCAGCCATGAAAAACGGAATAAAGTACTTTTACCGCATTCCTTATAGTTTAATATCAATACCGACAGTGGAAACGCAATCACCAGCCCCACAGCCAGCGGAATACTGTCACAATATAATGCCCATACATACCCAAAACAAAATCCTATGCCACGCTCCGCGCCGTCTCCCCCATAGAATACTCCCCGATACTGATACAGCAGGTCAAGAAAGGTGGGGATAAAACACAGTCCCAACTGCACGGTAGGAATGAAATTGCGAAACCTCGCTCTCACCAGCCGATACAACATGAGAAGCCCTGCCGCGCTCACCAGAACCAGTGTAAAACTCGGCTTAGTCATTGTGGCGATTAACAGGAAAAATGAAAATAAAAAGTAATCGGGAAGCCTTCCGTTTTTCTTTGTTCCCATCTCATACAGGGGCAGCAGCTTTATATACCATAAAAAAGCCAAAATAGCGAAAGGCCGGGCCGCCAAGTAGGTCGCGTTGTGAAAAGGATTGGGGCTGAAAACCCCTACATATTTAAAGCGAATCCCCGGCAGATAAATACCCTCCGGCGGATACAGCATAGAGACAAAAAACAGAGAGACGGAAATCAGACTGACCGCAATGCCAGCCATCCATGAGATATCGGATCTTTTGGAGAATGCTTTCAGACCGTTCTCCAACTCCGTCAAAATCAACCGATTGAAAATCAGCTTTGTCACAAGGATTGCCAAGCTGTTCAAAAGCATTGTTGCAATCGCCACAGCAAGTTCGGGCGACGCAAACAGATGAATCATCGCCGCAAATTTAAAGAAAATCGGATAAGGAAAACTATATCTGCTGTCCAATCCCTGCATTTCCTGAATATATGCCGCCATATCAGAGGCATATTCTTCATCATTGCCACATGTCTGCCTGTAAAAGAGAATCAGCATGACAGCCGATACAATTACCAGCATCACGACAAAGGCAGTGATATCAATTATTTTATTTCTTTTTCGAATGTTCTCTGTATGTTCCATATTGGCTTTTCCTTCGCCCTGAAATTTCTCTTCCCATACAACTCCAAGACCGCCGTGATTGCCCGGTCCCTGTCATAATACCGGCAGTTCCCCGCCTGCCCAAAAAACAAACCAGCCTCTCCCTGCTATCAACAAGGACCATTATAACAGATTCTCTTTATAATTCCAATGTATTTTACATTTTTTTCTAAAGGCTCTTTGTCTGGTCCGAACGAGGAACGGACGGCTCCGCTAAAGCTGAAGCCGTCCGTTTCGTTTCCTCTTTTATGATTCAAACTTCTACTACACACTTTAATAATCTGCATGCTTAAAAATTTATTAACGACATAATTCATTATAGGATATTTCTTCCGCCCTGTAAAGAAAATTTCATCGACAAAATCTTACCATCATTTCTTTAAAGCAAAGATAAAACGCCACTGTAGCAATCATACCTGTTCCCCATGCAAACTCTAAAAGTCCAAAAACAGGCGGAACAAGAGTAATAAGCAGACAGCTGAATATCTCTGCGTCCCGTGACTTGGAGCCCAGCACGGTAAGCCGCCCTATTCCCCACCATATAAAAATAGTGAAAAGAATCATGACCGGATATCCAAAGTTTATTCCGTAATCTAAATAGATATCATGAGTATTCTGTATCCAATGAGTTTTTGTAAGTTGAAAGCCCTGCTCCTCATACGGCATGCCCCTTAAAGATAAATGATCAAAATACCACTTATAAATTGTATATCTTACAAGAAATGCATTTCCCGCATACTCTCCGTCTAAAGCAGGAATTTTATTAGGATTTATCGCTTCTTCTGTAGAAACCATATCAGCATCCGCCAGCAGAATGTTGAATGGAACTTTATCCGCCGCCGCTGCCGCCACAAGGAAATTTTCTGTCTTTGAGGACTCCTCCTTTCCTTCTCCAGAACCACTTATCTCCGTCATCGTATCTTCCATTCTGCCAAATATTCCCTGTATCATTTGCTCAAAGGTAATGTACTTTGACGAGCTCCTTTCATCCCAGGAATGAACCCTTGATTCAGAATAGCCTTCCTGAAAATAAAAAAGTACATGAGGGTGGATGGTAGGAATATACCGAACGGCAAGGTATGTTACAGGAAGAAGCACCGCAAAAAGAGCGACTAAAATGATGCCTGTCCTAAAGAAAACTCTCTTCTGCTGAATACTACAATAAGCATAAAGGAAAAAAAGTGTGACAACAAAAGTCGCGAGATATCCGGAACGGCACATAGTCATACAAATAAGAGAATAACAGATCCCTGTAAGCAAAAAGCAAAAAATTCTGACAACTTTTCCTTGATTTTCTCTGGTCACTATCAAAATTTTAGCAAGCAGCGCTGCAAGGCAAAAACACAGAAATGTAGAATTCTGATTCGGGTTACAGAAATTTCCGTAATATCTAAGCCTGTCATAAGGACGGCACAACAATGCATGTGCCTGAATAAGGATAAAACCCAGAATGATTCCGTTTACTATCCCAATATATACATTTGAGCGTTGCTTCGGTGTCTGGGGCGTCATATAATAGCATAAAAACAATACAAAATAACATTCCGGCCAAAGATAATTACTTTTTGAAAAAATCATCAAAAGAAGCATCACCACCCATATGATAAATAATGGTCGGTAGAACTCCGGACGACATTTTTCGACAAAAAAACTGATAAAGGTATGAATCACACAGTATCCCATAAAAAAGATACCCAGAGCAATTACTATTGTATCCGCCTTTAAAAAGGCTTCCCTTTTGTCAAAAACCATAGGAACTATAAGGATTCCCGCTATAGCCCCCA
>JAMPAW010000157.1 GCA_023666975.1 Clostridium sp. | reverse complement strand
ATTACAACCATACATTACGTATTCCGAATTTTTCTCCAAAAAATCATATGCTTTTTGGAGAAATTTCTCATCAATCCAATAATCATCTGCATCCAGCATACCAAAATATTTTGTTTTCATCTTTTCATAAACCCGAATACAATTCGGAAGCAACCCGTGATTTTTTTCTGATATCATTATTTCAATTTTATCAGGATACTTATCCTTATAATTATCCACAACATCTAAAGAGTTGTCAGTAGAACCATCGTCAGCCACTACTAATTTATAATCAAATGTTACCTTCTGCCTCAAAACAGACTCAATAGCTTCTGCTATATACTCCCCTCTATTATACGAAGGCATTATTATAGTCATTTCAATGTTATTATTCATATATTTTTCCTCCTATTTAACCAACTTTAACTGAACATTCAGATATATCTCACTCCCGTAATAAGGTAAATATTTTTCCAGCTGATATAACCCTTCCAAGACATTCTCATCAATAATATTTTTCTTTATCATTTCATACATTTGACCATGCGAAAAAGGCTTTATAAAATAGGCCCCCTCTTCCAATACTTCAAATCCTGCAAAATGCACACTCGCTTTTAATGTTTCTAGATCATATACATTATGCTGCTGATATAAGTTGTTGCGCTCAGACATATCATGCACATCTTCAATTAATCCCATCTCTTTTGCAATCAGACGATGCAACGAATTTGCATTTGGCACATTAATATGTACAACCGTATTCTCTGTGCAGACTTCAGCAATATTTTGCAACAATTCCAATGGTTGCTCCAATTCATGCAACAGCGACGAACAAATCACAAAATCCACTTTACTGTCTTTCAATTCTTCTGTAGATGAAAAACATCTGTTATAGCCTGTCACTTTTTCATTTCCATCTGCTAAATGAATGGCATGATCAAAAAAACTCTCACTTGGTTCCACAATGATATATTGATCATACTCCCAATCAATATACTGAAATAGTGGTTCCATGCCACAACCTATTTCTAATATACACTTGGGCTGGTACCTTTTCATGATTTCAAGTATTTTCTTTCTCCGGTAAATTATCTGATAGTCTTCAAAATTAGGCTGATTATAATCTTCCGTGTACTTATTGATATCCCTCATAACACCCATTTCCTTACCAATTTTTTACAAAAGTATATTTACTGCTGACCTCACATCCGATACTTTCCTTAAAATCACACAGTCCGTAATTGGGAATTCCCTCTTCTGTGGAAGGTCCAATATCCAATATCTTTATTCCTTTGTTAACATAATATTCATATACCTTATATGCCAGATAATTCATTGGTCTCTTTGCTTCATATCCATCAATATCGCCCCAATAAATGACCTGATAACATTCTTCATTTACTTTAAAAATCACAGCGGCCGCAATGCTGACATCCCCATCCTTTAACAAAAAGAAATCATGCTCTGTTAGTTGGATTGTGTCATTTACCTGCTCATATGTCATTCGCAAAGGATATCCTTTTCTTTTTCGATTCTCTGCTATTACATTATAAGCCTCTTGCTTCTCTTCCCTAGATTCACAACGAAAGAATACAAAGTCCTGCTTTATCGCATTTTTGAGATTTTTTCTTGCATTACGCATTAAGGAATCTTCATACTCCTCTATACTGCGAATACGAAACTGATAATTCAAATCACAATATTCTATTTGGTATCTTTTACGCAGCAATACATTTTGCAGTTTGGAAATAAAACACTCATCATAAAATACCGGCGGTATACGAAACACAATCTTATGGATATTGTTTTCTCTTCCATATTCCTCCAATAATGTTACCGCTTCCTCTATTTCTTCAAGCTTAATATGATTCTGCAGCTTCTCAAATATACTAAACGGTGCAGAATAAGGAACTCGAATCTCTCCGTCTTCCATGCCAATTGCAAGTGCTAACTTTCTCTTTTTTTCTCCAAATAAAAGATACTGCACCTGATTTACTTTATTCTTATTCAGCTCATGGAATTGCATACTATTATAGAAATACTGATAAGCATTACATATACTGCCGTATTCTTCTGCAGAAATAACCGTTAAATTCATCGCTTGTCTCCACTCCACTCACATTAATTTCTCTAATGCAACTAATATATTTATCGGCATTTTCACACAATTTTTAAACATCTCCATCGTCTCTTTATCCCTGCTTACAGAAATCCCTTTAAACAACTCCTGCTTGTCACTGTACTTATTTGAAAAAACAATTTACCATACTCACGTTAAGTGTCTTCCCAAATCTGCGGGAACGAGTTATCAATGTCACATCACTGCCTATGTGCCACCATTCTCTTATGAAATCTGTTCTTTATTTATAAACAAAAGAAACTCATCATAATCCCTTATGTAATCGTCCTCATTATACACCTCTGATGCCAGACACATCAGTACTGCATCCGGAGAAAAATCGTACATTTCTCGCCACATATTATTAGGAACATACAGTCCTTCATATGGCTTCTCCAAAAAAACCTTCTTTTTTTCCTTGCCATTATCCAACAAAATCTTACAAGAGCCATGAATACAGATTAAAATCTGCTCCAATGACTTATGGGCATGGTATCCTCTTCTCACACCATCCCCTGTATCATACATATAATATACTCTCTTAATCTCAAATGGAATATCATTAAATTCTTCCAAGGCAACTAGCTGACCGCGGTCATCACCGTGCTGTTGAAACTGGTATTTTACAATCTGCATAAGCTCTCCTTTACAAAACATTCATGTATTGATTCATTGTGCAAATATATTAAAAATGGGTGGTACACCAAACCATTTGTACATAATCCCTTCCCATCATGATTTAATTACTGGAATCAGCCGTCCTGCTTCAAAAGCCAAAAGCATCAACTCAATTGATTGTGCATCACATCTTCTAAACTTGAGATAATAGTATAAAGTATCCAAATAATTTGTGAAAGCTTTTCTTTTCTCCTCCAGCATAGGAGTATTAATATCATCCTGCAACATAAAACTGGTCAACCGAACTAATAAAAACTTTTCATTAACATACAACCATTTATCATCATCTAACTGTGTACGCAATTGAATAGGTTTTCTCTTTAAAAACCAAAATGTCTCGTATGCCTTTATTTTGATCTCATTAATCCGTTCTATCTTTTGGTAATTCTTCAGCCGCTCAATATCCGAAAAATAGTCCATGACAGCATGAGATAATGCAATATTATTAATATATGCTATATCATTCAAACTATTGGAATTCAAAAAATCCGTAATCTCCTGTGCAAACTGCTCAACCCTGCGTTCAATAACATCTTCCCCAATACATTCCACTAATTCATCATACGAAATATATGTATTTTCAATATTAATCACAATTATCACTTCCTCGAAGATTATTCACTAAATCACAATTTTTGCTTTTCAAAAAATCCCTGTAACACATATATTCCCCCTCTTCTTGTTCACCGGAATGAACAGATGCAGAATTTCCCAATTTATGATTCCGTACTTTCTTCATCTTAATTGCCGCCATACACTGTGCTGCCGTTTCTACCGCCTGCTTTGAATAAATTATCTCTTCTCTCATATCTGCCTCCACTATTCATTCAATACATCATTTATACAAGTGCCAACTGTCACGTCTAATTCCTGCTTTGCCGATACCGCATTATATGTCGTTTCCTGTTCACATACTACAGGTATCTCACTTTGCCCTAATACTCCCTGTCTATATTGGTTTTCTCCAATTGTTGTAAGATGTTCCTGTTCCAGCATTTGCAATTTCACAAAAAAACTTCCCATCTCATCAGCCAAACCCGTTAAACGATTCAACAGTTTTGTATATTCTTTTAGTATCGGGTCTTGACTATATAATGGATAGACCATTCTATGATCTATCTCACCCCAACTCTCCTCATAAAGCGTTCTGACCTGAACTTCTAAATAAACTCCTTGATATTTAATAATATAATGCACAGAACGATAGTCCATTCCGCTATAAATAGATTCTGAAGGGAGCAAATCATTATATATATCTGTATCGTCACCCTTTCTTATATGCACCTTAGGTGGTTCTGCCATATATACATGCCCCACATCATTATCAAAATCTGCCAAACAATCTTTAACATAGTATGCTGAATTGTCCTCAATCTTATCCATAATGTATTGATGAAAATATCTCCACTCACTTTTAAATAAAATAAAACAGCGGATACCAATCAAATCTGTCAAAAACTTCTCATAGTTATCTTTCGTCAACGTTTTATATTTTTGATAGTTTTCATTTCTCTTTCTTATAATCTTAACAATTAAATGCTCCGGATTTTTAACTCTGGTTCGGTATGAATGTACTCTTTCCTCTGATATATCTGCTAAATACTTTTTCTCGAATTTTCCCAAAATCTTTTTATAATGAACTTCTTTATGATTCTGAAAGTCATTATAAATTGTAACTAAATCTTCCCATGCAATATCTGCTGCACAAAATTCCTCTTCGGAGATATTATAACGACTCAATAGCTCTTCCTTCGTAATCACCTAACCACTCCTAATACTTAAATCGACATGTTTTCATTCTAATTCAACCTCGGATAAAAGTCAATGATTACGCACCAATCAACACCCTGTTTCCCTCAAAAGCGAATCCGTATTTTCTTATATGCGCTTTTTCAATACCAAGGTCAAGCAGAGTCTGCTCATATTTCTTTTCCTCGATTTGTGCAAGAGCTGCCTCTACCGTCGCTTTTAAATCTGCCTCATCTTCCGGATCATGCACCTTAAATTCTAAAATAATTCCATCTTCTCTTACATCTAAAGGCTCCAACAGTACGTCATACCGCCCAAAACCACTCTCCCGGTTAGACGTCACCCGGTATCTGCCTGCAAGCTCCACCAATAGTCCTAACACAAAGCCATGGTAAAAACGTTCTGGCTGCTTTGCCTGGGAAGGTTTCTTTCCCACATCAAACGAACTAAACACAGAAAGTGAAACCCTGTTCATATATTCATTCATTGCTTTGACATCACCCAGAAGCAGCGCCTTAATAAAATCATTGTAATCCGATTCGTCCACAGCAAACCAGTTCTGCACCATTCTCTCAAACATCTGGCTCACCTCGTAATTCGTCAGTGTCAGTTCATACTGTTTTCCCTGCATCCCCACTATCTTCAGATATCCTGTAGCCAACAGAAGGCTCCACATTGCACCTTCGTTTTGCTCCAACTGGCTGTAAACAACCTCTTCATCCAAACAGCACAGGATAGAACCTCCCAGAAGCAACTGCTCAAACTGCATTTTTATGTTTTTGCTTCCCGTTCGGATTAGATTACCTGCAAGAGAATTGGAACTGGTATTTGCCCAATAGGTCTTAAATTCCCTGTCATCCAGCATATTAATAATAGACCATGGATTATATATGTCTGTAGTATCACCAAACGTAAATCCATCATACCACCTCTTTACCTCGTCCTTCTCCTCCATGCCAAACTCATCCATGGCATCAAAAACCTCAGTCTCCGTAAACCCAAACGCTGTCTCATACTGTTTGGAAGTTGTGGTGACAACCTTCAGATTATTCAGATCCGAAAACATAGATTCCCTGCTCACCCTGGTAATTCCTGTCATTATGGCTCGTTCCAGATAGGGGTTCGTCTTAAAGGTAGCATTGAACAGACCTCTGGTAAAGGAAACTAATTCCTCCCAATACCCACCGACATATGCTTCCTGCATCGGAGTATCATATTCATCCAGTAGCATGATCACCTTCTTACCATAATAGCGTTCCAGATATTTCATCAAATCCTGTATTGCATCCTGCGCTGCCGCATCATCCATTGTAGGCCTCACGGATTGGAACTGCTCCCTTTCTGCATCATTCAGCAAATGGGACTTCAATAAGAAATCATTCCGGTTATACAACTCTGTAATATTCTTTTTTATCTTTCTGACAGCATCCCGCAGTGTTGTTTGCTTCACATCTGCAAAAGTCAAAAAAAGAACCGGATAAGTGCCCTGCAATTCCCTGTATTTTTCTTCCTCCCATATATCCAGGCCATAAAACACTTCCTCCGGCACATTACGCTGAATGCTCCAGAAACACTCCAGCATATTCATGTTAAGGGTTTTCCCAAATCTCCTCGGCCTGGTAATCAGGGTAACTGAGTCCATACTCTCCCACCATTCTTTAATGAATGCCGTCTTATCCACATAAAAACAATTATTTGCAATAATTTTTTCAAAATCCTGTGTACCAATCGATACCGTTCTTGGCATATTCACCACCTCACAAACTTGCAAATGCATTGATTATTCTAATAACCTCATCTACCTCTTCCTTTGGCATTCCACTATACATCGGCAGTGAAAGAACCTCTTTTGCATATCGTTCCGTTATCGGTAATGCTCCCTCAGGAATGTTCAATGTCTGATAAGCTTCTGATAAATGCGGCGGAATCGGATAATGTATCATCGTATGAATACCCTTTTCATTTAAATATTCCATCACTTTTTCCCTACACTTTGTGCGAATGACAAATTGATGCCAGACAGAAGTGCTATCCTCTCTTAACTTTGGCATATCAATATTGCGATTCTTTATCTGGCTAAGGTACTTCTCGGCAATCTGTGCTCTTTCCTGATTCAGATAATCTAAATATTTTAATTTTACACGTAACAACCCGGCCTGTAATTCATCTAATCTTGAATTCAATCCCACTATCTGATTCTGGTACTTTTTCTCACTCCCATAATTACGGTATATCCGTGCTTCCTTGCAAATACTTTCCTGATTGGTAACTAATGCACCGCCATCACCAAATGCGCCCAGATTCTTAGTTGGATAAAAAGAAAAACATCCAATATCACCAAATGTACCAACTCTTTTACCACAATGCATTGCCCCATGTGCCTGAGCGCAGTCCTCTATCACCTTTAGTTGGTATTTCCCTGCCAACTTCATAAGCGCAGTCATATCTGCCGCCTGTCCATACAAATGTACGACCATGATTGCCTTGGTTTTCTCCGTGATCTTTTCTTCAATTTGAGATATATCTATGTTATAATACTCGTCCGGCTCTACAAAAACAGGTGTTGCACCATTTTCTGTAATCCCCATTACCGTTGCAATATAAGTATTTCCCTGAACAATGACTTCGTCACCATTTCCGATATCAAGGAGATGTATAGCTATTTTCAATGCATCCAACCCGCTTGCCACACCTACGCAATATTTTGCTCCAAGGTACTGAGCAAATTCTTGCTCAAATGACTCTAGCTCTTTTCCTAACACATACCAGCCAGAACGCAGTACTTCTATTGCTTTTTCTTCGTATTCTTTTTGATATAATTCAAATCCTCTGTCCAGACGGTTACATTGTATATCCATAATCTGTCAATCCCCACTCTTAATATTACTATCTTTTTACTTCTTACCAATTCATATATTGAATTATTTGTTGCTTTGCAATGTCATATTTTTTTCGTTTTAAAAGCTCTGGTAATCTTACAAGATAAAAAAATTTCTTTATAGATTGTTTCAATTTAACATTTTTTGA
>JAMPAW010000156.1 GCA_023666975.1 Clostridium sp. | reverse complement strand
CATACCCGCTTGGAGACAGTGTTAATTATTACGAGTTTGAGGCATACAGAACGCTAAAGGAATGGATTGTTAAAAATCAGGAGAATATTGACGCGGCACGGGTGGGAAGCGAGATTCAACCAGTGCTGGAGGCCTTTTTCAGTTCGCCATGGGCATATAGGGCAAGATTAAAAGAAGTAAACGGAAAAAATGCATCTGTTCCGGAGAATGTAAGGAAAAGCGCAGACAGATGGGTGGAGGACGAAGATGACATATTACAGAAGATGACAGAGATTCTGGATGACGTGGAGTCTCATCCGTCTCGTCTTGTGAATATAGTCAGTTATATTGAAACGAATCTTTATAATAAAAAAACAGTTGTATTTACAGACCATATAGAGACTTTCGATGTGTATTACAGGGTACTTTATGAGGCTTTTGGGGAGGAGGTGGTGGGCTTTTCTATTGAAATGGATAAAGATGAGGCTGAAATCAACATTTACCGTTTCCAGTCTGATCCAAAATGTACAATACTAATCTGCGATAAATCGGGGGGTGAAGGAAGAAACCTTCAGATTGCTGATTATGTGATCCATATAGATTTGCCTTGGAATATTAATACGATTGAACAGCGAATCGGACGGCTTGACCGTATGGGAAGAAATGTTCAGATCCCCGTTACATCAGTAGTTATACACACTACGGAGAGTTATGAAGAGCAATTGTTTAACCTGTGGAATCAGGGTTTGAATGTTTTCGGGCAGTCTTTAAGCGGACTTGAGATAATTATGAATGATATAAATCATAAGATTGCTGATTCAATCTGTACTGACTTTGAATTTGGTTTGTACAGGCTTGTCCCGGAACTGATAAAAGAAGCCGGACAGATGCGAGAGACCGTGCGAAGAGAGCAGATCTTTGATACGGCAGCCTTGAGATATAGACCGTTATATAATCAGCTTGAGCGTTTGCTCTCCAACTACCAGTTTAACGAGAATGATTTGTTTGCCCAAACTATGATGAGTTGGGCGTCTCTGGCAGGCTTTGGTGTGGTGCATCAGAATAAGGATAGCGGTCTTGTGGCGTTTGATGAGAATAATTTTTCTATCAGATCGGCGCAAAATTCGTTTTTAATACCGCCAAGTTGGGATAGCTATCTAATCAAGAAGCAAAATGAGATTGCCATCAGAGTACAGAGAGGAGTGGAGGAAGAAAAACAGAAAAAAATATTTAAGAATAATAGGATAATCCAGGGTTCTTTTGACAGAGAAGTGGCAATAAAAAATGACTATATTCATTTCTATGCCCCAGGAGATGAAATATTTGACTGCATAACGGAGAACGCGATGCATTCCTACAAAGGAATGGCCGCTGCTTTTGCCGCGTTGTCTTCTGTCGAGTGGAAAGGATTTGTTTTTACATTTTCAGTAGAGCCGAATGAGAGGATACTGTTGGATGAGGGCATCTCTCTTTACTCATTAGGATTGTTCAGACAATATTTGTCTACCTCGATACAGGTTATTCCAATTGCCTTTCCTGCATATGATGACGTGCCCTTAAAAATTGTATTAAGTGAGCACGGAAGAATTGCCCGGACTGGGTATTTTAACCAGAGTGATCAGATTGAGCATTTAGGAAGACGTGGGTTTGAAAATGGATTCCTGAGAGTTCCGAAACGTTATAGATGTTCCATTCTTGACTGGTTTAAATCGTACTATCCCGAAGAAAAATGGGAGAAACTCGTTGTTCAGGGAGGCAGGATTGCAAGGAAAGAGGCTGGCGATAAATTTAAGGCTGAATCGAACTTAACAGGTGCGAGGGAAATGATAGAGCAGATTTTATCAACGCATGAAGCAAAGTCTAATTACTATGGCATAAAAGTAACAGAATCTTTGGATTTGATAAAAAAGCAGTATGAGATAATATATGACAGTTTACGCAAACCCATTATCAGAATGGAATCTGCTTGTTTTATGTGGCTGGTGAAAGACAATGGATAAAGAACAGATCATAGAAAATATTGAAAAACTAATTAACGGAGATGCGGATGACTATATTCCGGAATATTGTAGTGAGGGTAATGCAGTTGATTTTGCTCTGGAGAATGTTGTAATCCGACTTGTGCATACGTTAAAAAAATACCGTGCCGGAAGGGCAGGACTTTCGGATTACCTTAGCACGCTCAGAAGTATTATGCTTTCATTCCAAACGGAACTGCGTATAGATGAGCATGACCTTCTGGATAACAATAATTTCGGAATACACTTCAACCCATCCGTTCAAAAATACTATGCAACATACGAGATTCCTGATTATATCAAGCATAAGAGCTTTGTGGAAAACACTTTTGTTAACATGAGTTCAACTGTTCCGGAAAGTAATTCTTCATACTGTTTGCTTACAAACAGGTATATATCAGAATTAACAGGGTTTAAGCGTTTCAAGTCAATCGAACAAAAACTCTGCGTATATGGTGCGCTTAACACACCAGCCAGTTATACGACACTGGTTTCGATGCCGACAGGCGGAGGGAAAAGTCTGGTAACGCAGGCTGTCAGTTACATGGAAAATGGATTGTCTATAGTGGTCGTGCCTACAGTTTCTCTGGCAATAGATCAGGAGAGAGTTGCGAGGGAAAATATTAAATCATCAGCCGATAATGAGATTTTCTATTATTATAGTGGATGCAAAAAGCTCGGTGAAATATCCGAGGCCATAAAAAATAAAACAGCCAGATTATTGTTTATTTCACCTGAGGCATTGATCAAAAACGAAAAGTTCCAGGAACTTGTTAATGAAGCGAACGCAAGATGGTATTTAAAAAATATTATTATTGATGAAGCTCATATTGTAGTAGCGTGGGGCGACTTCTTCAGGGTTGATTATCAATGCCTCGGTCCATGGAGAAGAGAATTGATGAGGATTAATCCAAATATCAAAACATTCCTCCTGTCTGCTACTTTTAAAGATGATACGGTCAAAACTTTAAAAAAGATATTTTCTACGGAGGACAAATGGATCGAGCTCAGATGTGATTCATTAAGAAAAGAACCGCGTTTTATAATGGTAATGGCAGACGGATATAGGGATAAGAGAAAGAAAGTGTTGAACCTTGTCAATGTGATGCCCAAGCCTATGATTCTGTATGTGAATGCTCCCTATGAAGCCGAAAAATGGAAGGAATATCTTAATGGCTATGGGTATTCCAATATAAGAATATTTACTGGCGAAACAAAATCAGATGAGCGTTTGGAGTTGATTGACCAATGGTCTGATAACCAATATGAGATCATGATTGCCACATCAGCCTTTGGCGTAGGAGTAGATAAACCAGATGTAAGAAGCGTTGTTCATCTGTATGTACCTGAAAGTCCGGATTCTTATTATCAGGAATTAGGGCGTGGAGGACGTGATGGTCTCCCCTCTTTAAGCATTATGTGCATTGAAAACGATGATGTGTCAAAAGCGATTAACCATGTGAGTAAAGTTTTAACAACACAGAAACTATGGGGGCGTTGGTGGAGTATGTACAGGTATCCCGAAAATATGTGGAAAGGCGGAGAAATTGCAGTTTTTGCTTCTACCAAACCTAATTACAGTCGGATTAATTACTTTGAGGAAGGAAACGACAGTGATGAAAAATGGAATATCAATGTTTTGTTGCTGCTAAGTAGATATGACATGATTAGCATCTTGTCAATCGAATTAGACAGCAATAATAAGTACATTTTTACCATACGAATATTGAATGAAATTATAACGGAGGAGTCTGATCGTGCATACCAATTATTTGATTCAGTCAGAGAAAAAGAAGCGGCCAAATCTTTGGCGGCATTTTCGTTGATGAGAAATTCGATCGAGAGAGAGTCCCAGCTTTGTTGGTCATCTATGTTTTATGACACATATCCGCTTGTTTCGGAATACTGCCCTGGATGCGGGCAGCATGAAGAAATCGTTTGCGATGAGGTTGACCGTTTTCCTTTATTGGTTGAGGTTAAAGACTTAGGAAGGAAGCAGTTCTCAGATATGGCTGATTTTTTCTCGGATACAAAAGAAGCATTGCTGATTACAAAGGAGGAGCGGAAAAGTATTATAGATTATTACAAACCGAATATCATCGTCAGTGAAAGTGCAACCGGATATGATGAAGAAGTTAATCCGGGTCTGATCTATATTAATTATAAGGAATTGCGAACATTGCTTAAATATGACAACAGTTTTTTTTCTGCTGGGCTGATCATGTCAATATATAGTGATGACCCGGAGAAAGCTATGCAGGAATACAATATAATTCGAAAATGTGTGAAACAGGGGAATACTGTTATACATGTTGCAAACAATGATTTCGTTATATCGAAAGCATCAGAGAAAACAATTTCTCTTGATGTAGATGGAAAGGTAATCAGATAGGAAGCCGAGAAGGGATAAAATTATGTTTATTGGAAATATGGTGACAGAGGCAATACCCGCGAGAGTGTTTGCATTGTATAAGATTGTGGATTTTAAGAAGGGGATTTCTCGAAATGAATTACAGAAACTTATGGAGCCAAAGGAGATTTATGAGGGAACGTCGTATTTTTCGACGATATTTAAGACGGCGGAAGAACTGAAAGTTATTGAGAATAAGGATAATGTAATAAGTATATCGGAGGATAAGGAAAAACTAAAAACGATAGCGGATTTCAGAAAATATGTTATTTCAATTTTGCCGGATCTGGCGGACGGGCAGTTCTGGAAATGTACAAATGTCATCGTTAATATGAACGAAAAAATATATGAATACCGCTCTATTGCTGATTTAAGTATGCTTAACTATCTGACAGACCGGCTGGGAGAAACGATCACGCCGCCGATGATGAGGGGATGGAGGTTCTGGGCACAGTTTTTGGGATTCGGGACTATAAATGAAATGGCTTTTTTGCCCAATGCTTATGTGTATGTTAAAGATGTGCTTCGCCTGATGAATCTGGAAAAGAAACAGGAATATGCAATGTCTGATTTTATGGGAAGGTTTATGCAGTACGGTAGGATGATGCTTTCACCATCGACATCTGAGAAAAATCTGAGCATTGCTATGTCCAGCGCATTAAGGCAATTGCATGATAACGGAGAGATTACCTTGAAATCCGGAAGTGATCAGGATTTAAAATGGTTCTTATATCAATCAAGAGAATTATTTAATCAGCCGATATCCTCGGTTTTGTATAAGGGAGTAAAGTCATGAATATAGATATAGCGAGAAGAAGATACATGGATGTTATTCGACCAGATGTTATGCATAACTCGCAAGGGGATTTCCTTGCTACGCATGTTCCAATGAAGAGGCTTTATGTAACGGAGCAGCTGACAGATCATGCTGAAGTGCCGGAGCAGGATAAAAAACATCCGAAAACGGAAGAAGATGTGTACGAACAATTTATGGGTGAAAAGGAAGAGGATCAGTTCGTTCTGGTAATAGGTGACAGCGGTGCGGGAAAGTCTCATCTGATCAGATGGATTAACTCTGTGCTTGAGATAAGAAAATCTGAGGACGAAATTGTCCTTCCGATCAGGAGGGCTGATAATACTCTTAAAGGAACGATCAGACAGCTGATTGAGCTTCCGGAAGTCAGAGATCTTCCTAACAGGGAATTGTACAAAAAGCTTGCATCAGCGGCGGCAGCGGTTTCTGAAAAAGAACTGAAGGAAACGATTTATTATCAGTTTATCATTCAGGTCACTAATGATGATGGGAAAGCGGGAGATGAAGAGGGGGAGAGAAAAGTCAATAATGTTGACAGAAAGCATCTAATCGCTTTACTACAGAATTCTTTGTTCAAAACGAGGCTCATGGATGATGATGGCCCTATAGACCGTATATATGGGAAGTTTGCCGAAAATAGAACAAATGAGATCAATGACAAAGCGCCCGAGTTCGTCAGAGAAGATTTCGAGATAGATGCAGAATTTCGTAACCAGCTGTATTTGGGCGCAGATGATAAAGCAAGAAAGATTGCGGATAAACTGCTTGGGAAACCGGATTTTGTGGACTCTGTAAAAGAATACATGAATCTTTTTGTAGACAAGGTTATACAGCGTTGTGCGGGATTAGAACCGGGTGATCTGGCCAGTGTGATCGAAGAAATAAGACGGGAACTGCTTAAACAAGGAAAAACATTAACCATACTGATTGAAGATATTACTGCAGCATCCGGAGTTGATGATTCTCTGCTTGATGCCCTGCTGACGGATAAAATAGAGTATCCGGATAAGAACATGTGCAGACTCAATGCGGTGGTGGGTTCAACGGGTGGTTATTATAGAGAGAAATTCAGAAGTAATACCAAAGGGAGGATACATAATTTTGTATATGTTCCTGACGATCTGTTTTCAGGGAATCAGAGCGGTTTGATCGAGTTCTTTGCAAAATATCTGAATACAATCTCTCTTTCTACGGAAGATATAAGTAAATGGGTTCAGGACGGAAAGGCGGATCTGAATAACTATCCGATCCATACGGACACAATTGGCAAAGGATGGGGAGAGTATAAATATAATGGACAGGCGATCAATTTGTTTCCGTTTACAAAAAATGCTATCGTATTCCTATACGAAAAGCAGGAGACCAATAAGAGAAATCCCAGAGCATTGATGAGGGAGATTATTGAGCCCTATATCAAGGATGCAATGGAACATCTGGACGAATTTCCGTTGCGTAGACCATCATTTCAGGCGTCAAATACAGAGTTACAGAATTCGATATATAATAACAACACGTTAGATGACGCTACAAAAATCAGGTTGTCATTCTTCATGTATATATGGGGAGACGGCACCTTGCGGTTATCAGAAAGGAATGGAGAGAAGATTGTAGCGGGCATTCCATCAAGTGTGTATCGGCAACTTGGCTTGCCGATTATTGACGGGGTGCAGGTCAGCGATGACAGCGGGCTGCAGGAAAGTCAACAGGATAATAGCAAAGTCGGCGGATGGGACGGAAAAGGACCTACGGTTGAGGAAACGCCTGAGAAAGAAAATGAGCAGGTACTGATAGCGTTGGCTGAAGCAGACCGCTGGATAGAGCAAAAAGATTACAAGCTAAATATAGGTGCGACAACAAAAAATGTACGAGCCCTAAACGATGTAAGAAAGAATATTAACGGATATCTTTTTGATACCATTGACTGGCTTTCGGAAGGTGTTTCTATTGATGCCATGGTGAAGGTCAAGGATACCAATAAGTTTCTTGTGGCATTCGAGCGTCAGACAATGAAAAGTGACGCTGTGATTACCCTGCCTGCCTCGATTGAGTCGAGAAAGATTATAGAGGCGTTTGTTCGTTGGAGTGAAGTAGGAAAGAAATCTTGGAATTTTAAGGGTTCTACAGATTACCTATACCGGGTGCAGAGATGGAGCGAGAGCATAAAGCCATTCATCGTAAAAGCGGTTATCAGCTATGACGATAAGAAAACGGACTATTTTACTTACGCAGCTGCAGCGGAATATTACAGACTGATCTTTAACGGATACTGTAAGAATTATCAGAGTCCGCAAAACTTTACGGCAGAAATGTTGCTTGCTAAAAATCCGGCAAATACGGAAGAGAACT
>JAMPAW010000155.1 GCA_023666975.1 Clostridium sp. | reverse complement strand
GAGGATGAGATACCGTTTGAGGTGCCGGAGGGGTGGGAGTGGTGCAGGTTAGGTGAAATTATTGCACTTTATTCCGGACAAGATTTAAAACCATCTCGTTATAATGATAAAGGAATAGGTATCCCATATATTACTGGAGCAAGCAACCTTGAAAAAGGCAAAGTAATTATCAATCGTTGGACAGAATCCCCTACAACACATGCAACAAATGGTGATTTGCTTTTGACTTGTAAAGGCTCTGGCGTAGGGAAAATGGCGATGTGTGATATTGAAGACGCTCACATAGCTCGTCAAATTATGGCATTAAGATGTATAACCGGATTAGATGGAGACTATCTTGAAATTGCTATTTCAGCAATGCTTAGCTCTATAACAATTAGAGCTAATGGGTTAATCCCAGGGCTAAGTAGAGATGTCATTCTCAACATTGTGTTTCCGTTACCACCGCTTAGCGAGCAAGCACAAATATATCAAAAAAGCTGTGAGATACTTTCCCATATTGAATATATAGATATTGGCAAATCAGAACTAATTGATTTTATCAATGTGCTCAAATCCAAAATCCTTGACCTTGCCATCCGCGGCAAACTTGTGCCCCAAGACCCAGACGACGAGCCTGCCTCCGTGCTGCTTGAACGCATACGAACAGAAAAAGAGGAACTTATAAAACAAGGCAAAATCAAGCGCGATAAAAAGGAATCTATCATCTTCCGTGGTGATGATAACTCTTATTATGAGAAGATTAATGGAGAGATTCGCTGTATTGCTGATGAAATAAGGTTTGACATACCAAATGGTTGGATGTGGTGTCGAGGATATTCTTGTTTTGAAGGAATGAAAAACGCTAAACCGCAAGGCGAGTTCTTTGACTACATTGACATAGATGCCATTGATAATCGCCATCATCAAATTAAAAAAATAAAACGACTTCCTGTATGTGAAGCCCCAAGCAGGGCAAGTCACGCTGTGAAAAGCGGAAGTGTTCTGTTCTCATTAGTCAGACCTTATCTTGAAAATATTGCTCTTGTAGCAGAGTCTCATAGCCATTGCATCGCTTCAACAGGTTTTTATATCTGTAACTCTAATGGTGCGTTGCTCAATGACTTTATGTACTTTCTGATGATTTCAGGATATGTTGTCAATGGCTTGAATCAATATATGAAAGGTGACAATTCTCCGTCTATTAGCAAGGCAAACATTGAAAACTGGCTTTATCCCGTACCACCCGTTCAAGAGCAACAAGTAATTTGCGCTAAACTAAAATCAATATTTACTATGATAGAAACTGCAGAAAAGAGTCTTAGTTGAGACTCTTTTCTATCCCCGTAATAATCGAAAATATGTTTACTATTGTATTAACAATTCGCTCTTGCTCTAAAACGGGCGGTATTGAAATAAGCATTTCCTTTAACGTGATCGGCTTCAATTCTTTTTGATTTGTTGAACCTTCACCTTTCTTTTCAAGTTCTTCTTGATTTGCTTTCATAAAAGTATATAGATAAAATGCTTGGATATTCTGATGAGCGCGAATAACCGTAACATGTGAATCCGGAACTATCGGAAGATTTTTTTGAATGTCTGTAATTCGATAGAATCCAACACGTCCTAAAGTTCCCGTTCCAGTAGAATTGATAACTATATCACCATCCTGCATATATTCGTCGTTAGAATACTTGTCCAGTATACTCTCATCAAGATATAATGCTAAATCGAGATCAATATCGTTATGTTTTGTGTTACACTTTTGTGCAAATACAAGCGTACCACTTTTATCTATATATTTAGGAGACTTTCCACGGCAAATTTCTTTTGCACAGCAATCTTCCAATCGTGCCCATGCCCATGTATCTGGTATGTCAAACCTTATTTCATCATCAATACAGCGAATCTCGCCATTAATCTTCTTATAATAAGAGAAAACTACTCAACATATGATAAAATCTTCTTAAAAATCAATCTTCATAATGTCCTTTGCAGGATATAATCCATAAAAAACCATTTGCGTCAATATTATACACAAGTCGGTTCTCTTGATCTATTCGTCGGCTCCATGCCTTTCGATATTTCAGCGGTTCCGGTTTTCCTATTCCTTTAGATACCCCGTTTCTTTCAATATCTTTTATGATTTCATTTACTTTTTTAAGAGTTTTCTTATCCAAAGTTTGCCATGCAAGATAATCATCCCACGCTTTATCACTCCACAATTTCTTCATCGTCCACCTCTATAAGCTCATGTTCCTGTCCTTTTCCTGCTTGGAGTTGTTCTAATCCGCGATCAATCATGGCAAGATACTCTGCGTTTCTTGCTGCTTTTACAAGATGATTATAATTTTCCAGACTTAATATAACAATATTTTTTTCCTGCTTTCTGGTTACTATTACAGTTTCATTGTTATCAGTTGCTTCATCGCAATAATTCTTTAGATTATTTCTCATAGTAGAATAATTGATTGCCAACATATTATCACCTCTTCTTGTACAATATTTTGTTCAATTTACTGTACAGTATTATACTGTATAAGTATGCGCCTGTCAATAAATATGATACTGACAAATGCTGTAATATCAAACAGTATCTCCATAATGTGAAAATGTTTTATAGTAACTAAGACAAGGAATTTCGCAGATATGGAGGTAAAATATTGTGACATTTAATGAATATTTACGAAAGGAAAATCTGTCGGAACATACAATAGCTGTGTATCTCTGGACAGTAGAGTATTTTGACAATAATTATGATTCTCCATCAAAAGAAAATCTTTTGGCTTACAAAGGATATTTGATGGAGTATTTTAAACCAAAGACGGTAAATCTAAGAATTCAGGCAATGAACAAATACCTTGATTATCTTAATCAAGATACATTTAGGCTCAATGCTGTTAAAATTCAGCAAAAGTCTTTTCTAGAGAATGTAGTTAGTAATGCTGACTATCAATTTCTGAAAAAGAAACTAAGAGCTGACGGAAATATGCAATGGTACTTTGTTGTATGGTATTTAGCAGCTACCGGTGCCAGGGTGAGCGAACTTATCAAAATCAAGGTAGAGCATGTTAATCTTGGATATTTCGACCTTTACAGTAAAGGCGGAAAGCTCAGAAGGTTATACATTCCAAAGAAATTGCAAATAGAAACACAAAAATGGATTTTGGAGATTGGCCGTCAAACCGGATACCTTTTTCTGAACAAATATGGAGAAAGAATCACGGCAAGAGGTATTTCACAACAGCTTAAAAATTATGCAGATAAGTACGGTCTTGATAAAGCAGTAATTTATCCACATTCATTTCGCCATTTATATGCAAAAAACTTTTTGGAAAAGTATAACGACATTGCTTTGCTGGCAGACTTAATGGGACACGAAAGTATTGAAACCACCCGCATTTATCTTAGAAAGACTGCAACCGAGCAGAGAGCACTGATTGATAAAATTGTTACTTGGTAGACGCAAAAAATATGTAGTGTAACAGCGTGTCAATTAATTTTTTGACACGCTGTTAATTATAATCCATCCATTATTTCTTTTAATTGCATATTGATTTTCTTCATGTAATTTATAATGCGTATTTGCTCAGCATAAGGTGGAATCGGGATAAGTGCTCGTTGTCCGTCTCTTGTTCCTAAACGTGGCATTTTCATCCCGTAAGAACAGAAAGTAGCATACGTCACAAAAAATGGGGACATAAGAAAAATTTGTGCATATTCAGGTAAAACATCCGGAATAAATTTCAAAGGTAAAATTTCAGAAGTACAGTACCCATCATCATCTGCGATAACAACTTTATTTAAATATGGGCGCAATCTGCTATAAAGCACCATGCCGGTTTGAAATCTATGCTTGTTGCTTGTAGTTTGCCTCATGGAATTGGTTGCTCTATAAAGAATTCTACCAGTACCTTTTTCAATATCTTCCAGGTCAAGAATCCATGCATCATTAGAAATTTCATCGGCATTTGTATTACAAGTATTTCCGTAATCGCATACTTCGTAAAGGGTACTCCAAGCCCAATTATCTGGTATTTCAAAGGGAATTGTAACGGGGTCTTGGTCTCCAGATAGATAATAAGAGTTATCATCACCATGGAAGATGATAGATTCCTTTTTATCGCGCTTGATTTTGCCTTGTTTGATGAGTTCCTCTTTTTCAGTTCGTATCCGCTCAAGCAATGCGGAGGCAGGCTCGTCGTCTGGGTCTTGGGGCACAAGTTTGCCACGGATGGCAAGGTCAAGAATTTTACTTTTTGTTCTTGTTATAATTTTTATTAAACTTTCTTTTTTGCATTCTATATCATCGATTAAATTTGAGTACATATCAAGAACTTTACATATATTATACTGTTCATCACATGGAGGTAATGGAACAAGCAAAGCATGAAGCTGATTCGAAGAAAGACCTTGAATACCAATACCTTTGCCATTTATCAGTCCTCTATATTTATATGAATAAAGAATATAATAAAATAACTTGACACAAATATCTGTTATTGGCCGTAATCGATGAATATGATTTTGAATCCTTATGGGTTCGTCGTAATTCCATATTGCAGCCCGTCCAATATCACCACCTTCACATACTAATAAATCACCTTTTACAACCGTACACTTATTAAGTTCATCTTTGGAAAAGGGCATTTCTTTTAATGAATCCAACTCAAATCTATTCCAGTACACATTTGAGGTTGTAATATATTTTAAATTTTCTCCTTCGGATTTATTAGTAGAATTAAGTGCTTTTCCAGTATTATGCATGAATATAGCGCCAAGTCTGCACCACTCCCACCCCTCCGGCACCTCAAACGGTATCTCATCCTCAATACATTTCACTCTTCCGTCCTGAAACTTCTCATAATGCAAATTATCCTCACCGCGGAAAATAATTGTGTCGTCCTTAATATCTTTAGCCTTCAATTTCCCGTCTTTCACCATTTGCTGCTTTTCTAAACGAATTTTTTCCAGCAAAACAGAAGCCGGTTCATTATTAGGATCCTGCGGAACAAGTTTTCCTCTTATTGCTAAGTCAAGTATTTTTTGCCTCAATGCTTTCGTATCCATATTTTTTCTCCATTATAAATGAATATTTGACATTTTCCCTGTATATGCTATAATACAAATAAGTTAACTCGTGAGGGATTAAGGCTGGGTTCTCAAATGAGAGTAGGTGTATACCAAGAATTCCTTTGCCCCTGGGGTTAGCTTATTTTGTCTGAATCCTTTTTTACTCCTCCAAATCTCCAATCAAGCTTTTAAGCGCAGCAATCGCACTGTTGATATTTGAAGCCTTTTCTTCTATTTCGGCAAGAAGTTCTGCAAGCGTCCTTTCATCCGCGTCATTTTCGGAGCGAATCCATGTAATATCTAAACTCGTTTTATCTCTTGTAAGAATATCCTTCTCGTAATCAAACTTTCTCCAACGTCCGTTGGGATTCTCATTGGACCATGTTTCCTTACGCTCTTCCATATGTCCTGCACAGTAACACTCCACAAATTCATCAAAATGGGTTCTTGTAAGTGGATTTGTTTTACCGAAGGACGGCATATTAGAACGAAGATCATAAATCCATACCGTTTTTGTATTGCCCTTGTCTTTCGTACCTCTGTGAAAGAAAAGAACATTTGTCTTAACTCCCTGCGCATAAAAAATACCTGTCGGGAGTCTTAGAATGGTATGAAGATTACACTTTTCCATTAAATCCTTACGGATTTTCTCGCCGTCATTATCCGCAAATAATACATTGTCAGGCAGAACGACTGCTGCCCTCGCCTTTCCGTCTGTATTGAGCGAGCGATAGATATGCTGCAGAAAATTAAGCTGTTTATTACTTGTCATATAGGTCAGGTCATCTCTACCGGCACGTTCACCGCCTTTTTTTGTGCCAAACGGAGGATTTGTAAGCACAACATCATAATTTTTCAGTGCTTTCCCTTGATTAGATAAAGTATCGCAAAGATATATTTCTCCTTCAATATCGTGAAGCATAGAATTCATTAGCGCAAGTCGGTGCGTTTCATGCACAAGTTCCGCACCTGTGAACGCTTCATATTTTTGAAAGTGCTGTTCCTCTTCTGACAAATCGAATAACTCGTTTGTGTGCTCCTTCACATATCTGTCAGCCGCAATCATAAATCCGTATGTACCGCACGCAGGGTCATTACACTTTTCCCCCGGCTGCGGCGCGGTCAGCTCTGTCATAACATCAATAAGAACGCGCTGCGTAAAATACTGCCCGGCGCCGGATTTTTCCTCGTTGCCGTTTTTCTCCAACAGGCTTTCATACAGATTTCCGAGTCCCTCTTCCTTGGCGCTATACCAATCAAGGTCATCAATGCTTGTAATAATTTTTTTCAGATTCGCCGGTTCGTCAATTTTGCTGCCCGCGCCGGAATAAATATGCTGAATTTTGCCACCGCCGTTTTCACCCAATTCCTGCAAAAGTGTTGCATAAAATTTCTTTAATTCAATACCGTCTTTACTACATAGCTTGTCCCATCTGTATTCCTCGGGAATATTTTTCTCCGCCCCTGTTTCCTTTGCCATTTTCAGGAAAAGAATATAGGTAAGTTCTGTCACATAATCCTGATAAGTAATGCCGTCATCCCGAAGTACATTGCACAAATTCCACAACTTTGCCACAATTTCATTATTTGTCATTTTCTGTATCTCCCGCTTTTACAGTGCCACATACATAGCATTGTTAATTTCTGTTATAAACTCGTCCAGCTTGTTTCCAAACGCTTTATTTACAACATCATATCCGCCTTTATTTACAAATGCAGCCGATTCAAAGGTTTCCCTGTTCAATATTGTTTCCTTAAGCAGCTGAGATTCAATGCGGTCAAGCCATCCGATCTGTACTTTCGTCAGTTCCGGATGCGCTTTCTTTACTTTTGACAAGGCGCTATGAATCCTTTCGTCTTTACTGATTAGGACATCCCCGATACTTCGCTGTCTGATAAAACTGATGATATCCGCGGCTATATCCTCGTTTGTCATATTTTTCCATGCGGTATTGAGCATCATCTCATTAAAATGGTTCCGATCCAATATTAGCTTAAGTTCTTTTAAAGATTGCCTTGTCAAATCCTGCGGTCTTGTTGCAACAATTTTGAGGGCGGCAATTTCATTGAGATGCGTGTCTATGAAATCACGAAATTCTTTCAGATAGTCTTCCGGCTTTGTTGCGTCACCGTATCCCCGTTCGTGTGCCTTGATCTCGTCTTCCGCATCACTGATTGCTTTTCCGTGCTGTCTCGTCATACGCCTGACATATTGAAAAGCAGATTTGTCTTTCCTGAGCAATTTTTCTGCTGCGTCCACATCCATGCTTTTTAATTGCTTTACATATTCGGTTATCTCAATTCCGGTTATCTGCGCAAACTGCTCTTTACACTCTTGGCTCATTCCTGACTGATGACGTCTGATTTTTGCAATCATCAAATCCACTTGGTTCTGCCTCTGCGCCTTAGTTTCCAACACATCAAAACCATCTATTATTTCTTCAAAAGTAATATTCGCATTCGCGACTACCGGTTTCATATTTGTAACGGGTTCCAAAGCATTATATACGCCCACCGCATCATAAATTTCAAAATGCGTTTTGCCGATTTCCGGACATAATCTGGTCGCACGTCCAAGCATCTGTTCAAACAGAATACGGGAACGGATCCT
>JAMPAW010000154.1 GCA_023666975.1 Clostridium sp. | reverse complement strand
GGATGTGTCAGCCCTCGACCTCTAAGCCACTAAATTATTGTTTATCTTATTATTTGTACCAATCTTACCATCAATACAGCTCAAAAGACCTGCAATTTTTACCTGTTCAACATAATTATGCTCTGGTATTTCATACTCCATTAATGCTTTTTTATCTCCACGTGGCATTTTTGTACCTTTTGATGTCGCCATAGCATATTCAAAAAACTTATCACAAGATAATACATAAAACAAATAATACGGATTAATGGATCCTTTTGCTCTAAATACCAACACATCATTTGAACAACCACCATCATGTTCAGCAAACCATATTTTTTTAAAGTAAGGTCTAATGTTTGATACCAAAACATCACCTTGTTTATAACACTTCACTTGCATCGTTGATGGCAACGATGCTGCTTGTATGATTCCTGCTTTATTCGGTAACATATTTTCTGTGGATATATATGTATTTTTATCCACATCTGATACGCTGATTTTATCATTTGAATATGTACATATTTGGGATAAGACCATACTGTTCACCACCTAATCTTCCTTCAATCCCGCAGAAACCAACTCATTCGCTCCAATATCATAGACCACTTCAAAACTCTGAATTATGCCATTAACTCTTAACTTCAAGATAAATTCTTGACCCATGTCTGTCTCCTGAATCTCTTCTATCCCTTCATATACACAAGTACATTGAACTCCAATTCCAGTTTCCTCCAATACTCTTTCAAATAAATACTCGTTTTCTTGAATTTGTGATTCTAAGTACCGTGAGTCTATAATACGATAATTTTCAACTAATATTGTTTTTAACTCTTCTACTGTTTTTATGCAGCGAAAGTTATCAACCTGTGCATATTTAAAAGCACCTTCATAACCTTCATAATCCGTATCCCCTGTCACTAAAATGCCCATGGCATTATTTGTATAATGCAGCATAGTTGCAAATATAAGTGCATCTTTAAATCCTGCATCAGAATATTCCTTTTTTCCCTTGCATATCTTAGTAAAAGGACTTATAGATTGAGCCGCCTTTTCAAATAATACTTGCATTGTTTTTTCATCTTTAGGAAAAGGGATTATTTCAGCTAAAAACTTACTGTCCTCCAACATCTCCTTCTCCAAACCTTTTATAAAACTATTATATGAGTTTTCATCCTCTGCAAGAGCAAACTGAACATCTATGTCTACCAAATCTCCAAATAATTTTTTAATTTCACTTATTTTGTCCATCATTGATTGCTTTTCTGATTTATAGCACATCTTCATATGCTCTAACATTTCCAGCCAAGCAACCTCCGGAATACAGATATGTACTTGCTTTTCTAACTGTAAATCCTTTATCAGTTTTTCTATTTCATAATAAAGTCTGCTTAATCTGATTTGGGAAACAAACAATTTTTTCCCCACTCTTGTTTCGATTGCATTTGTATCAAAATATATATAGATATTATCGTACATTGTATATCATTCTTCCTTTAGATATTATACCCTATTTTTGAGAGATTTTCCCTTATCTTTTCCTCCAATTCATGTGACTTAGCAAACATCCCGGAAAGTTCTGAAGTCAGTCTCTTCATTTTTTCTTCAAATGGCTCCCCATCATTTTCCGGTTCCTCAACGCCAACGTATCTTCCTGGTGTAAGAATGTAATCCTGTTTTGCAATATCCCCCAAAGTTGAAACCGCACAAAAACCCTTTACACCTTCTAACTTTCCTTCTTGAAACATTGTGAAAGTATCTGCTATCTTTGAAATATCCTCATCAGTAAAATCCCTGTGCTTACGGTCTACCATATAACCCATTTTACGGGCATCAATAAATAAAGTTTTTCCTTTCTGTTGCTTATTCTTACTAATAAACCAAAGCGTAACAGGAATAGTAACACTATAAAACAACTGTGTCGGTAATGCAACAATACCCTCAATCAAATCTGCCTCAATAATGTTTTTCCGGATTTCTCCTTCACCAGACGATTGTGTAGAAAGCGCTCCATTTGCCAATACCAATCCAATTTTCCCATTTGGAGCAAGATGGTGAATCATATGCTGAATCCATGCAAAGTTAGCATTTCCTGCCGGTGGTATTCCATATTTCCAACGCACATCATCCCTCAATTTATCCTGTCCCCAGCTTGAAAGATTAAACGGAGGGTTCGCCATTACAAAATCTGCTTTTAATGCTGGGTGTAAATCATTAAAAAATGTGTCCGCATGATATGGTCCAAAGTCAGCATCAATACCACGAATTGCCATATTCATCTTTGCCATTTTCCATGTATCTGCATTTGATTCCTGACCATAAACAGCAATAGTCCCTCTTCTGCCACTATGTTCATGGATAAATTTTGAACTTTGAACAAACATACCACCAGAACCACAGCATGGATCATATACCCTACAATTACTAAATGGCTTTAATATTGCAACTATTGTTTTTACAATACTGGAAGGTGTGTAAAATTCTCCCCCCTTAACTCCCTCATGTGCGGCAAATTGAGCGATACAGTATTCATAAGTTCTTCCAAGTAAATCTTTGCTCTCCTCCGTATCGTCCATATCCATGCTATTGGTAAAAATATCTACAACATCACCTAATACTCTTTTATCAAGGTCTGGACTTGCATAATTTTTAGGCAACACATTCTTAAGTGTCTTATTTTCTGCCTCAATTGCTCTCATAGCATTATCTATGACTGTTCCAATTTCCGGCGTATGCGCTGCTAATGATATAGTATCCCATCTAGCCTCTTCGGGTACAAAGAATACATTCTCCATTGCATATGCATCCCTGTCGTCCTCAAAACCTTCGCCCTCCTCCACTAATTCCTGATAACGTCTATCAAATGCACTTGAAATATAACGAAGAAATATCAGTCCAATTATAACTTTTCTATACTCAGCAG
Organism: Clostridium sp.; assembly: GCA_023666975.1. The sequence goes on along the minus strand of JAMPAW010000154.1, from coordinate 5,006 downwards.
CCGGAATATGCCCCCATAATACACAAGCCGCATCCCATATCTGTTTTTCAAATCCAATATTGGCATTATTCTTTTCTGCCATTTCATACACCGTCCTTTATTTGCCTTATTCCAATCATATCACAATTTATATCTATCTCATTATAACAAGCCTTACCAAAATTATCCACTATAACTTAAATTTTGTCAAAAGAACCCCCACAAGCCCACCCCGGAACCTGCAAGGGTTATATGAAATGATAATCACAATCATCAAGAAAAAGAACCGTGCCAGCCAAAAATCACTCCTCCTCTAATAGTCCATCTAATTCCCCATAATAGATATATATTCCATTCCAATCAGCCGGAGCTACTTTTAAATCTGCCACAGGATAACGAAAAAGCCAATAGTCCACATCATGTAAAATCATATGTGCTTTCATAACATGTTCATTACTATGCTCATTCATGATTTTCTGGATTTCATCCTGTGCCTCTGTTATCAAGTTTATCACTTTGTCATCTGACAATTTGGCTTTAACCTCTTCTAAATCCTGTATTACTTCCGGTCCCCAATGTCCGTTGTCAACATTATCTTCAGGGATTGTATCATTAAACCATTCCCATCTTAGGGAATCCAGATCGGTCAATGTTCCAAAATCGTAATATACAATATCTCCTTCCAACCCACCATGTACTCCTGCCAATTTCTCTTTTATCTCCGTAATTTCCTCATCTGATAATCCTTTTAATAAGTCTTGTTGCAGCTTAGTTATCCTCTCCAATTCTTCTTCCGTTAATTCCCGTAATTCCATATCCTCTGTTACCAGTTTGGTCTTTTGAGCCCACGAATTAAGTGATACATTTTCCACTTCCTGTAATGTTATCATCTGAAAATCACCGGATGCTTCCACCTTTACCATATCATCCAAATGTGCCTCATCAAAATCATCCGTCCTATATATCAAGTTGGTGCCAATCCCTTCACCGCATCCATAATAATTACCATCCTTTTTTAATACGACTAAATTGTCCTGTTCCGTGATTGCATTTCCACCATTAAATGCTACCTTTCCCATCCATGCACAGTCCACATCATCCATTACCTTTTGCGGTGATTCCACATTTGCAGAAAACGAACCTATGCCACATTGCCCTAAACGGTTATCCCCCCAAGTCCACAAACTATTATCATTACAAATTACTGCATAAGTATGGAAGTAAGAAGTCACATACCTTGCATCTTCCATTACTTTTTTCGGAGTATAATATTGCTCATTAGAAAAGGCGGAATATCCGTTATTCCCCATGACATAGACATCCCCATCCTCGGACAAAGCGATTATGGTAGAATACCCACATTTTGCAAAAGCAACATGCTCCATAATCAGAACCGGCTCTGTAACCACATTCATGTATGCACTATTAAAATTATCTTTACCGGATTCCCGTAATACGCCTGCCGGATTTCCGCCTAAGCCATACAGCTTATTATCTTCGGTTAGAAAAATCACAAAATATTCTCCTGAAAAATCAACATGTTTTACATTATCAGCAATTTTCTGAGGTTCCGTGACAATACTAACATCTTCCTTAAGTTCCCCCAACTGTCCATATTCGCTACTTCCAGTCCCCCATAATGTTTGATTCTCATCAATCCAAAAATGATTGCCGCCTCTGGTAATATCGGTAGTATAGCAACCAGCATTGTTTAAATCCTTGCCTCCTGCAATATCCTTCATATTTTCAACAAATACGATATCTGTCTGCTCTGCATTTTCCGCATCATCCTCTCTGGCAGCCGCTTTTTTATCCGGCAGACTCCCCTCAACCGTAGTATTATCCGTCTCTTCTCCATGAATTTTCACTTTTACAAAAGAGGTTGCGGTCGCCATTCCCATGAAAAATAATAATATTAAAAATAATTTTGTCTTTCTTTTTTCAAAAATGCATTTCATTCTCTTCTTCATCGATTTATTCCTTTTCACAACAGATGTGGCAAAATAGACCTTTTTTTGATCCAGTTCCAATATATACAACAATGTTTCCGCATAGGATTCCTTTTCAGAACCGTTTAAACAAGACAAAACCCTATAATCACATGCCAGTTCACAATCCTCCTGTGCCTTAAAGTAAGCAATCCATACAAGCGGATTAAACCATTGGACAATTAAACATAACGTTCTTATCAACAGCCAGAAATTATCTTTTATTTTATAATGCTCCATTTCATGCAGCAGCACATACTGCTTATATAATGGGTTTTTCAGAATCTGGGGAGCAATAAATATTTGGGGGTGAAAAATACCAACAAGGCAATTATGGCCTGCCACCTCATATATTTCAATTTTATGATTTAATTCCCCTACTTTCCGTTTCTTTATATGATGAAATGTATAAAAATTGACAAGCACAAAATAGAATGTCAGTATCATGCTGCCTATGCACCATATGATTATGAATATTGTCTTTGCCGGTAATGATGCCTTCAGCTTTGGTGCTTTTCTCTTATCAGTACTTTGCCCGATATCTGCATCCAGCTTATTATCGTCTCCCGCATCATCCGAAAGCATACTATCATTTGATACTTCATTCCCTTTCGGCACTGCCTCCGTATTTTCCCGGGTTACATATGAATAAATTGGCGTATTTCTAACAAACTCCTCATTTAGATGTGTATTATGCCAGACAAATGGAATATTGATTGGCAGCAGTATCCTGAATGCCACAAATATCCATAAGAAATACAAAATATTCGGGTTGCACCTTTTCCAAAAAAGCCACCTTGCAAGCAAGATCAGCAATATTAATATTGTTGTACCGAGCACCATATTAACTATGTTTTCCATCCTCTCTCTCCTTTAATTCCTGCAAAAGCTCCCACAATTCCTGAATATCCTCCGGTGAACAGTCCTCTTTAATCATATGGGACACCATTGCCCCCCATTTCCCTTCAAAAAATCTATCCAGCACGCCTTTGGTTTCCTGTCTAATCAATTCATCCCGTTTTACAACTGGAAAATAATATCTTGTACGCCCCTTAACGGTATAGGAAACCATGCCCTTTTGTTCCATTCTCTTCAGGAAAGAAATAACCGCATGCTTGGACCAATGTTTTTCTTCATCCAAAGCATTGACGATTTGCATGATGGACAGGCTTTTTCTTTCCCATAATAAATTCATAATTAATTCTTCTGATTCTGTTAATGTATACATAGCAAATTTGGTAACCTCCTTTGTTACCAGTATGATATCACATAATTTATTTGAGAGCAATATTTTTTTACAATAAAACCCCCAACTCTTTGGCACACGCCAAAAAGGAGAGCCACATTTGACTCTCCCTTTTTACCAGATAAAGCAAAACTCCCAAAACATCCATTGGGATAAATCACTCCAAGCTGAGTGTTTGTGATATCCACCTGATTATCTCCATTTTTATATAAAATCTTATTGCTACTGAAGCAGCCAGTCAATCAAATACAGCGATTTAATCCCCTCATAAGATTTGATATAATTTCTGTCCATGGATAAAATTATTTTTTCATAATTATCCGGTATCATTCTAAGCGAACGAAGTTCTCTCTCCCTCGTCTCTTCGGACTGCATACTTTCTGTTACCTGTATATATATTTTATCATCTGGTTTCTCCGCCACAAAGTCAACCTCCGTATCCCCCACTTTACCGATATACACACGATAGTCTCTCCTAAGCAGCTCCAAAAATACAATGTTTTCCAGAATATGCCCCCTGTCCCCATCACGGTATCCAAGAAGCATATTGCGAAATCCCATATCGATAATATAATTTTTCCCGAGGGTTTTTAACAATTGTTTCCCTTTCACATCATACCTGCGTACCGAATAAAACACAAAAGCACTGCGCAGCATAGCGATATATTTATCTACTGTTTTCCCGGCTACATTTTTTCCTTTCTTCCGAATATCCCCTTCATCTGCCAATACATTTCCTATACTGTTCGGAGAAGTAATGCTGCCTATATTGGAACACAAAAACATCACTATCTTTTGCAGCATATTCTGGTCTGCCGAATCATTACGCTGCAAAATATCGCGCAGTACAACAGTAGAGTATATCCCTTCTAAGGCCTGATTACTCCGCACCTCATTAAACTGATATTCCCTTAGGATCGGCATTCCGCCAAGCTGCAGATACTTTTGAAATTTTTCCTCCACGGTCACATTTGCATCAAACGTATAAAAATCCAAAAATTCTTTAAACGATAATGGCAATACCTTTATTTCAATATATCTTCCTGATAAAATCGTCGAAAACTCTGTCGAGAGAAGGCAGGCATTGGAGCCTGTTATATAGATATCCACATCGAAATCCAAACGAAAAGACTCAACCGCTTTTTCCCAGTGTTCCACCGCCTGCAATTCGTCAAAGATCAGATAGGTTCTTTTCTCCTTTGCGATACGTTCACTGACATAATCATAAAAGGACAGATAATCTGTCAGTGTCCGATATTTCAAGGATTCCAAATTCATGTGAATAATGTTGTCTTCCGATATGCCATCATTAACCAGATACTGATGAAATAAATCAAGAATGGAGGACTTTCCACATCTGCGGATACCGGTTACAATCTTAACCAAATTGACATCTCTATTTTGAATCAGTTGTTCCAAATATAACGGACGATTAATCAGTGTATTCATATAGCACCTCCTGCTTTCTTATCTTCCATTATATCGGTAACTTTGTATTTGTCAATAATTTTCAACTTGCAGGTCGAAAACTATTTGTATTCGATTCTTTTTCGACTTTTGATTCATTTTTATCCACTACATTTCTCCTCATATCCCTGTTTCTGCCCTTCTGCCATACCCTCACTTTACTGCATCTGCCATAAAACAGCCAAAGTTAGTAGATATACATTGTATGCTATCATACTTTTCAAGCCCATTATATATCCAATGTCATTTAGCTTATTTCCGGCGATCCATCACCGATCAACACCTCTTTCCCACGAAAAGCAAATCCATATTTCCGGATTCTTTCT
>JAMPAW010000153.1 GCA_023666975.1 Clostridium sp. | reverse complement strand
ACATTTTAAGCAATCCCTTTTTCTTGTCGTGTCCACCTTATGGGGTACATTATACCTCTTCCGGCAGTTCTTTTGATACGATAATCTGCGTGGCAAACATCGCCTTTCCTACCACCTCATAGATACCGGATTCCCTCTTAATAATGGTATAGCCTTCTGTCTGCAGGTGTTTCATCAGTGTCCTTGGGTAATTGTGCCTTAACAAAGTAACCGTGATATCCCCCACTGGATACTGGTTTTCTTTGTCTGCGCTGTTCTTGTACAGGCAGGCATAGGCAATCACCTTGTAAAATACGTCGATTCCCATAGTGTCGTCCGGCGACTTATATTCGATAATATTATATCGGCGGAACAGCTTCCCGATTCCATTATGGATTACCGTATCCCTGTCCTTTTTGATAACCAGCACATCAATCTGCAATGGTTTTTTGCTTAAGTTGTGTTCCTCTGTAAATTCTAAATCCTCGCGGTTTTCCCGCAGTTCCATTTGCAGGGCTGCGATAAAGCCAGGGTGCCATTGATTATGCTTTTTCTCCAACAAATTCCTCCCTATATCTATCTGCTTGATATACATTGCTTTCAATTAAAAATATTATAGCAAAGAACGCTTTGAAAGACAACGTGTTTTCACTAAACTAAACCGTCCCGCCAACAGGCAGCCCTTTTACGAACTTCCTACTTCCATGACACCTTGCCGTTCTTCACGGTTATCGTGCACCTTCTCTTAACGGAAGTTTTACAGGGTGTTTCCGTCTTCATATAACACTTAACCTTATTGTTTTCCTCCATATCCGGATCGCAGACATACCACTTTCCATTCTGCTTCACTTCCACCCAGCCGTGCGGTGTCATGCCGCCATGGCTGCTGGACACATCGCCAACCACAACCCTTGCATCATAGCCAAGCACCCTTGCGATATAAACAAAGCTTGCCGCATAAGCATGGCAGTTGCCGGATTTGGAAGACAGCATGCCATGAGCAAACGATTTCATATCCTTTGCCTTTGGGTACAGATTGCCGTAGCTTCTCTTATACTTGTAATGACGTGCAAGATAGTAATAGCATTTGCTCAGCTTCTGGCTTTGCGAGTCCGAGCTTTTTGTGTGCGCCCGCACAAATTTGACCGCCAGCTTTACCGTCTTATCGGTCACCTTAACGCCGGTCGAATCCACATAAAAATATCCCGCTTTTTTATTTCCCACAATCTTGTTCTGTTCCAGCGTTCCTTTATTGGAATAATAGGTTTTAGCACTCCCACGATAGGAAACCCGAATAAATTTTGAACCGGTAAACGGCGTACCAACTCCATTTTCATCAAAATAATAGACCTTGCTATTCTTCGCGCATGGCGCTGCCACCTGATAAATATGGTCATTTTTCTTCACAGGTACATAGACATTCTGCAACACCTTATCGTTATAGGTTCCGGTTAATCCATTTTCCGTCTCGGTAATCTGATAAGTGCCTGCCGCATTGGCTTTCGTGCTGAAAACAGTGCATACGCCAAGCACCAGCATACAAAATATCCATACTTTTTTCATCCATACTTTGCGTTTCATGTTTATTCTCTCCTCTACTTTTCTTTATCATCCCTGACACAGAAAAATCCCTTTCTGCCATGCGGGACAAAGCCTCACTTAGCAGAAAGGTATAAATTCATTGGGAAATCAATGTTTCGTCTCACAAAACTTTACTTTTTCACCTTCACATTTTTATTGCCCTTATTTTTAAAATAGCCTTTATAAGCCGATACCTTCTTGCCCGGTACTTTTATCGTCAGTTTTTGATTCGTCCCTTTTAATGCATTTTTTCCTATGGATTTCTTGGTAAGCTTCGTTGTCTTTAAGGTGATTTTCGTCAGCTTTTTATCCCCGCTAAATGCATTGGCACCGATTTTGCTTAAACCCGTTGACTTGATGGTGACGGTCTTTAAGCTCGTGCAGTTTTGGAACGCGCCCTTTCCGACTGTGGTGACATTTGCCCCAACCGTGACAGTTTTCAGCTTTTTATTTTTGGCAAATGCCTTATCCGCAATACTGGTCACCTGATAGGTAACACCGTCAACGGTTACGGTATCCGGCACCTTAACCTGCGCTGCCTTTTTATCTGCCGTGCCGGTATATGCTACCTGCGGGCTGTCCTTATCAGAAGAAGTAACTTTGACATTGCACTGCAGGCTGGTTACCGCCAGTGTTTTCCCCTTGTCGGCCGGAACTGCCTCTGTTTTGCCGCCATTCCCATTTCCGCCAGATGTACCCGGATTATTGCCGCCGCTTTTATTTCCACCGGTGGTCTGCGTATTGCCGCCTTCGCTGCCACTTTCCCCTTCGGTACTGCCGCCACCGCTTTCGCAGCCGCCATCCAGCAGTACATAATCGATATTGTTTGCCTTGGCATACTGTAATGCCTTGGAACCCGATACTGTATAGATTGTAAGGGAACCGGCACCGGAAAATGCATTTTCCCCGACTTCTGTAGCCATTGCTGGGATTGTCGCTTTTGTAAGGCCGGTACAGCCACGAAATGCCTCTTTCCCAATAGAGGCTACCGTCTCCGGTATGGCAACCTCCGTAATGCTGGTACATCCTTCAAATGCATGGCTGTAAATCCGGGTAACCGCATCCGGTATTTCAATTTCCGAAAGCGCTATACAGCCGGAAAATGCAGCGGCATCAATTGTTGTCACCCCCGCCGGTATGGTAATCTGCGTAAGGCTTCTACAATCTGCAAACACACCCTCTGATATATATTCCATAACAGATGGCAGGTTAATGCTCTCCAGCGCATAACAATCTGCAAATGCCCTTTCGCCAATATAATACAGGCTGTCAGGCAAAGCCACGGTTTTTAAATTCTCATTGCCATCAAAAGCGTGTTCGTTAATTCCACCACAGTTATCCGGCAATGTCAGGCTCTTTAAATCACAATCCTTAAATGCTGCATTACTGATGTCAAAGCTTCCTTCCAGCTCCGTCTCCGGCACACCCTTAAATTCTACGCTTGCCAGTTTTTCACAGCCGTCAAAGGCATGCGCTCCCAGCCTCTCCACATCTGCGGGAATCACAGCCTTTTCAAGCTCCGTCCAGCCGCAGAAAGAATAGTCACCGATATACTTGATGTGTTCCGGTATGCTCGTATTCTGAAATGGCCCGCAGCCCTCTAGGGCACTATCCCCGATATAGGCAAGACCGGACGGCAGGTTAATCTTTGCAAGACTGCTGCATCCGTTAAATGCATCCGCGCCGATATACGTTACGGTGTCCGGTAACTGAATCGATGTGATTTCCGTATTGCCCTTAAATATCTTTCCGGCAATAATGGTTACATCAGCATCCTGAAATTCTGGTATGACCAGTTCTGTAAGTACTCCGTCATAGCCGACAATCTTAATGCCTTCCTCCGCATTTTCCATGTACTTCCAGCCGTCTTCCGTATGCAAAACTTCGGATACTTTGCCGTGTACAGGAATGCACCGGAAATGGAAATTTATATTTATGTCTAAGGTCGTCATCACCTCGGAATCTTCCTCTGTATAAATCGTAAGCTTGTTTGAATCACAGCTTGAAAATACACTATCCTTGTATTCAACCACTGTATCTTTCGGTATTACAATAGTCTCTAAGGCTGTACAGTCAGAAAATGCACCAGAACCAATCTTTTCCACACTTTCTGGAATGACAACCGCAGTCAGGCTTTTACATTCTGAAAAGCAACCGTTTGGTATGTCAGGCAACTGCTCCGGCAGACGGATGGATGCAAGCTGCGTACAGCCATCAAATGCAAATTTTCCTATCTCGGTAACCGAATCCGGCAGGGAAATACTTGTAAGGCTTGTACAACCATTAAAAGTACTAATTCCTATTGCCTCGATTGGGGCATCTCCAAATGCAATCCCTTCAAGGCCGCTGCAACTATTGAATGCACTATCGCCTATCTTCGTGACCTCGGAAGGAATCTTCACACTGGTAAGCGCTTCACAACCTCTAAATACACCGGCAGCGATCTCCGTAATCCCCGGCGGGAGTTCAATTGCCGTAAGATTGCTGCAAGAGGAAAATGCACCGTTTCCTATTTCCGTAATACTGTCTGGAAGGTTGATTTCCGTAAATGCACAACCACTGAACGCACTATCACCAATTCTGGTAATGCCATTGGGAAGTTCAATATCCACAAGTGCTTCACACCTGGAAAATGCACCATTTCCGATTGCAGTGGTAACGTCTGGGATGTCAACCTTTTTGAGCTTTTTCGATAACCAAAATGCTTCTCCCTCTATACATGCATCATGTAACCAATAGGATTTCAGCACAGCCTGTTCACCTTCTTCTGTAGTGGAATCCGCTATGGTTACCTCTTCAAGATTTGTCATGAAGCTAAAGGCATTACTTCCTATACTGATGACCGTTTTCGGCAGGGTGACAGAGACTACATAATATACCTCAAGCTTTGTCGTTGATGATGAAGTGTCCATGGACTCAATACGAGTTACATAATATTCATCGCTCCACTCTTCTGTCTCATCCTTGCGCACCCTCATTTTTTCCGGTACCGTAATCGTTCCTCCAAACTTTATTTCTTCTCCTATGTAAGATGCAATGGAGATTTCTACAATCTGCTGAACCTCCCCGTCACGCTCATCATAATGTTTGACAAGGTTACAAGCCCAGTTGCCATCCTCTGACATATACCCCTCTTCAATGATAACATCCTCTTCTTCTGTAACATCTTCTTCCACATCCTCTGTATCGGCATACACCAGCCACGGTTCCCTGCCTGTTTCCGTCAGGCAAAGCGCACACACTGCCACTGCTGCGAACACGAACATTTTCAGTCTTTTCCGCATACACATAACTCCTTTTTCTTTCATAAAAAATCCTCCCGAACTTTATTTTTATTTTACTTTTTCACCTTATTGCTTTTCTTTTTCTTACTCCATACAGTATATGTTCCCCCTCTTCTATTTTCCTACATAGGCGATTGCAAAGCTCCCCAGATATTTAGCTTGAAACACTAAATATTAAGGGCTTCATCCAAATACAACCGGCTGGTTATGAATTATTCGGTGCACTAGTTGTACAATATAGACAATATCACCAACAGGGTATTGGGGAGCCGTCGGTACTTAGGTGCCGTACTTTGGCACCTTATGTACCGCTACGAGCGACACATAGCGAAAGCGGCCCTGTGGTGATTTGTCTATATTGTACAACGGACGTCCGCGAGAACCTAAATTCCGCAATCGCCCACCTATTTATTCCACCGGAACATATACCTCCTGCACATAAACCCCCACCACCTTTGACAGTTCAATTGCCGTAGTAAACGAATAACTGTCCTTTTGATAAGTCTTGCCACCTTCATCACTGTATTCCACATTGCCGCTGTCCACAATCCACTCCTGTTCGGGATTATGCGGCATAATATAGATCTCGCTGCCATCCATCATTTTCAACCGCAGTGTAATCGTCGTATCGGATACGCACAATTCATCATAGGGCACTCTGGAAACATCCGAAAGCAGTGTGATGCCAAGCGGTGTCAGGTCGATACGCTCTACAGTCGCCGTTGCGCCTACAAACGGAAATGTTATATCGTCACTGCCCTCGATCTCAATGCTGTCCCGCACGGTAATCTCTGCCCAAAACGGAATACTCCACATTCCCTCTACCAGCAGTTCGGGATTTTCCCCATATGGGTCTAACGTCAAATCCTTAAAACATGCCACAACCGTGTTATCCAGATAAGGCCGTATATCCGAGGAGATCGTTACCGTATAGGTTGCTACATTGGGCTTTTCCTCCATCGTTTCCAACAGGCGGCACTGTGTACCGCCTCCGATGATATGGTCTGCATTATAATTTTCACCCTCACAGAACGCAAAGTAGTCAAAGGTAATATCTTCCGTCAACGTAATATCCGGCGGCGCTGTTATCTTCACCAGCAGGTAAATTCCCTGGGCATCCACAACGACTTCCCGCAGTTCCAGCATCAAATCCCGCTTGCTTTCTATCTCGGTACTGCTGCTCTCAATCCCCAGCTCCTCGCCCTTGCTCTCTCCGGTCTCCGGGTCCGTGCCAAGATTCAGGAAGTCCATAATCGTCTGTTTAAATGTCTCAAAAATATTTGCCTCTGCCTGCATAGAGTTAAATGCCAATACGCAGACCACGCAGATGATGCAGGCCGCAAACCCAAGCCGCCTCCGGTTATGCGGTGTGCGCTGCCGCCCTTCACCATCATCATCCTCCGGCAAAGATTCAAGAACGGTTTCCACCCTGTCTGAAAACCCTTCCGGAATATCAACATTTTTGGAAAGCTCTTTGATCATTTTATCAAAATTATTCATATTTCTTCTCCTTTCCTTCCAATGCCTGCCTTAACAGTTCCCTGCCTCGGTTAAGCCTCGACTTCACCGTTCCGGCGGCAATCCCTAAAATCTTTGCAATCTCTTTAATCGACAAATCATTATAATAGAACATCACAATCACAATCCGGTACTCCTCTTTCAGCGCCGACACCACATCCCACAATTCACTATAATGATCCTTGACCGGCTCTAACAGCTCTGCCACCCGCTCATCGCCCGGAAGTTCTAAGCGCTTCCGCTTAATCTGCAACGCCTCATTTCTCGTAATCGCAATCATCCACGCTTTGAATTTACTCATATTCTTCAATTGCCGCATGTGCTCATATCCCTTTAGGATCGCACTGCACACGGCATCCTGTGCATCTGCCTCATTTCCCAATATGGCCTGTGCAACGATATATAACTGATACCGATACATTTTCACCTGTTCGCAAAATTCCTCTTTTTTCATCTGCATACTTCTCTTTCCATCTTTTTATTCTTCTCTCAATATCTCCCCTACATTAATGATGCGCCGCAGGGAAAAAAGGTTCCCATTTTATTGCAGATTTTTAAATTCTCTTTCCCGATTATCTGCCTAATATTTCCTGTATCGTCTCATAGATCCGGTTCTCATCCGGCGGCTTTAAGATATAGCCATCAGGTTTCGATTTTAAAACGGAATAAATAGACTGCCTGTCCGACACACTCGTAAGGAATACCACCGGAATAGACTGCATGCCCGCATCCTCCCGCATCGCCTCAAAAGTGCTTTTGCCGTCCATTCCCTCCATTTCATAATCCAGTAAGATCAGGTCTGGATTTTCTTTCGGAATCATTTTCAATGCCTGTTCGCCGGATTTTGCAAGGCAGATATCATAGCTTTTTTCCAGCATGCTTTTCATGCTGCGAAGCAGCAGGGCACTGTCGTCTACGATCATAATTTTCTTACGTCCAGAGGAATCCGCTTTTTCCTGCTGTGGATTTTCTTCCCCTCCTTCTCCGAGAAGCGCATGGCATTTTTGCAGCAGCTCACTCTTTGCCACAGGGCGGAACAGGACAGCAAACTGCTCCCCCTGATACAATTCCCTGCACGGCTCCCATTGCTCTTTGGTCGTGACACCAAGCACCGGAGTCCGGGAATATTTTTCATGAATCCATTGAAAAATGGCAGGGTCCAGCGTTTCTTTCCCGATTTGCGATATCACAATTAATTGCGGCTTGATAATTTTTACCATTGCCTGTACATTGGCAAGCTCCTCCGAGCAAAGCTGAACCTGAAAATCTTCTGCCAGGCATTCATGCAGGCTTCTGACCACCTCATTCAGTTCCCCGATTAATAATACCTTTTTCATTGTTTATCCTCCTTCAATTCCTGTTCAAATTTATCTACCCACACCGCCGTCTGCTCCTCGTCCAGATTTGCGACCGCCAGGCTGAGTTTTTCCAACACTTCCGACATAATAATCTCCGGATACGAAAACCGTTTTAACTGCTGCATGATTTCATCTGCGGTGTCCACGTCCATTTCCTCTATCGCACATTTCAGTAAATGCAGAAGTTCCTTTGTAAATGCATAATCCGCCGGTTTCTTCTCTTCATCGGATTTGGCGGACTCGGAAACCGGCTCCAAAATCTCTTTCATATGCGCCCATTCCTGAAGAAACCGCCGGGTAAGGTTCTTACTCACATC
>JAMPAW010000152.1 GCA_023666975.1 Clostridium sp. | reverse complement strand
TACCATATCTTTTTCATTTTAACAAGGAAAGTCTTGCTTTTTAAAAGTATTTATTATATATTATTATTAAATTCAAGTTGGGAGGTAGAATAATGAAATCTACATTATATGTTGAATATCAGGAAAAACAGCTGGTAGAAAAGGATTTAATCGCCAAAGCGAAGAAGGTCTGGACCGGCAGCGGCAAGAAAGTATCCGATCTTACTTCTTTACAGCTCTATGTAAAGCCTGAAGAGAATATGGTATATTGCGTATTCAACGATGATACTCAGGGTGAATTTACATTAGACTAATCAGGTACATACATAATAAAAGGACTGTGTAACAGTCCTTTTATTATGCTCAAATCACATTCTATGCGGCAGATAACCGTACAATCACTGCCCGTTAATAATCAGATTGTCAATGTTTTTTACAAGCTGGGCAATCTCCGGCTTGGAAATCTGTGCATCAGCCCCCAGACTTTCTCCTTTCCGTTTCATATCGTCATTAATCAGAGAAGAGAAGACAAGAATCGGAAGGTGCTTTAACGCCTCATCATTCTTGATTAAACGAATCAATCTGTGCCCGTCCATTTGCGGCATTTCGATATCGGTAATCACACACTTCACACCATAGTCCACACCGTTATTCTTCTTAAGCTCTAATAAATACTCCCACGCTTCCTGTCCGTTTGCAAAGGTATGCAGATTAATATAGCCCGCATGCATCAAAGAGTCGGAAATCAATTTCATCAACATCTGTGAATCCTCGGCGATAACAATCGGAATATCGTTGCGCTCCCTCTCGCCCAGCGCAGCCAGCTCGGAAATCTTCAAACTCGTTTCCGGACAAATCTCCTCAACAATGCGTTCAAAATCCAATACGATAATCAGATGCTCTGTTTTTTTGATAATCCCTGTGGCAATCCCCACGCCCGGTGTATTTACCGTTGCGTCCGGCTTCACGATATCCGACCATGAAACACGGTGAATACCGAGCACCTGCTCAACATCGAAAGCAATATTCAGGTTATTAAAATTCGTAATAATCAGCATATCACTCTTCTTGCCGTCCTCCGTGGCAAACCCAAGCGTCTTTACCAGATTAATCGCTGTGATAATGGTATCTCTTGGCATAAAAATACCCTCAATACACGGGTGCGAATTGGGAACCGGTGTAATATCCGTCATCGGAAGTATTTCTCTCACTTTTGCTACATTTATACCATAGTGATTACCGGCGACAGTAAACTCCAGCACCTCTAACTCGTTTGTCCCGCTTTCCAATAAAATATTGGTATCCATCTATTAAACCCCCCTTGTTATAAGATTTTGATTGCATTCTCTATATTGTTATATTGAATATACAGTTCAATTGACTCCAGCTGTTCCTTGACGCTGTCCGAAAGCTGAAAGACCAGAACGGCCTCCTGCTCCTGTCCGTTATCGATTGAAGTCGTCAGTGTCCCCAAGTCATCTGGCAGAATCGTAAGCATCGGCACGGCAGCCTTTGTTCCATTGCACACAATGCGGTACTCCAGCCCCTTGTCTGCCAGCGAAACATCAACTGCTCCCTCTTTCTCACCTGCCACCTTAAAGCGAACCACCAGTAATTGATAGCCCTCGGACGCCTGTACATTTACAAGCTGCTCCATATCTCCACTATCCGGATAGTGATCGGTAATCAGATAGCTGTCATAAGTAATCGACACACCTTCCACCCCGGCTATCTTCGCAATATCCGACTCCCTGCCGGCATCTGCCGACTCCTCCGGAGATGTATTATCCTGATTGATTCCACCGTTCAAATCCGTCCCCTGCTTGGGTTCCTCTGTAGCGGTCTCCGTAGTGGTCTCTGTTGTGGCCGCCTCCGTCGTTATCTGTTCCCCTTCCTCAGAGGTCATCTCCTCTGCATCCTTCTCTCCTTCATCGATACGGTCCACATATTTGGCATCATATTTTAACAGGAGATTGGCAGAATACTCTGCAATTAATTGTGTCTCCTCGTCCGTCAAATCCGTTACTTTTCCACACCCTGTGAATACCAGTGCACCGATACCCAGCAGAGTAAACGCTAATATCTTTTTCAACATACTTGTCCCTCAATTCATATGTAATGATATACGAGTTATTGTATCATAAAATACAGGTTTCAGCAAGAACGTTTTCACGGTCATTCCGATACCTCTTTTCTCTGCTTTGCCGCCGTTTCCAATTCAAAATAGAATACGACGCCATTTTCCCTGTTATAGGCACCATATGCCCTGCCATGGAGTTTCATTGTTGCCGCCACAATAGACAAACCTATTCCGCTTCCACCATATTCCCTGGTCCTCGCTTTATCTATTTTATAAAATTTAATCCATATTTTTTCCAGTTCTTCCTCCGGAATCGGCTCTCCCTCATTAAAGACGGAAATCCGGAGCAAATCCTGTTTCTCCTCCAAAAAGACGGCAACTTTTCCGCCCCCGCCGGTATAGTGGATAGCATTGGTCAGATAATTGCTGTACACTTCCTCAATCAGGAACTCATCTGCCCAGACGTATACCGGTGCCTCATCATCAAACTGCAGCTCCACATCGCTTTGCTGCAGCAAAATCTCAGAGGACGCATTAATATTTCTGATCAACTCGACAATATCAAAACGCTCAAAATTCACCTTATCGGTTCCAAATTCCAGTTCATTTAAGGCGAGCAGCCGCTTTACCATCGTGTTCATCCGGTCTGCCTCGTCCATAATCACCTCGCAATAAAACTCACGGTTTTCCGGGTCATCTAAAATATTTTCTTTCAGCCCCTCTGCATATCCCTGAATCAGGGCAATCGGCGTTTTCAATTCATGGGAAACATGAGACAAAAACTCTTTTCTCATCTCGTCAATCTGTGTCTTTTCCTCGATATCTTTTGTCAATTTGGCATTTGCCGTCTTCAATTCGGAGATTGTCGCTTCCAGTTCCTCAGACATTGAATTGATACTGTTTCCCAGCTCGCCAATCTCGTCTTTGGTATGGTGCCTTACTCTGGCATCAAAATCCAGCTGCGACATCCGCTTTGCCACCAATGCCATCTCGTGAATCGGCCGTACATAGGCACTGCTGATGAAAAACATTGCCACGCACCCCACCACAATTGCCAATATCCCGACATAGAAATATAAATGCAGCGTGGCATCCACACTCTCATTAAATCTGGTGGCCGAAGAGCGCAGCGCAATCAGGCTTTTATCATCTAACACGCCGACCAAGTCATAGAAAGCCGCATCCATTTTGTCATCATAATTCTGGTGAAAAATGTAATATCCCCGGCTGGTATTGGACAAAATGCTTCCCAAATCTTCCTCATCGGTTCCCTGCAGCAAGCTGGCAATCGCCTGCATACTGGTATACATTTTGCTCTTCTCGTTCGTATTGCTATAGATTGTCCCATCTGTCCGCAGCACCAGCATATTCATTTCTCCGTTAGCGGCCAGCTTCGACAAGTGCTCCTTGATCTCCTCGTCTGATAATTCTTCATTGGCAAATACCCCGTTGATATCCTGATAGATTTTCACCATCTGTCCCTTTAAGTTGCCCAGAAAATATGTCTTTACACATAACTGGGTAACGACCAGCGATACAAACACGGTCATTGTCATCATAATCATCAAAATCATTGTCAGCTTAAATCGCAGCGAATACTTAAATCGTCCAAACATCTTAATCCTCTTCCACACTAAACTTGTATCCCATACCCCATATCGTCTTTATATAATGGCCGCAGTCACCCAGCTTGCTTCTCAGCTTCTTAACATGGGTGTCAATGGTTCTGGCATCCCCAAAATAATCATAGTTCCACACATTGTTAAGAATTTTCTCCCTGGACAATGCCACACCCTGGTTCACAACAAAATAATTCAGCAGTTCAAACTCCTTATAACTCAGTTCCACACCCTTATCCTTCACTTTCACCGTGTGTGCCGAGATATCCAGTTCAATATCCCCGGCATTCAGAATCTCTTCCTTGGCGCCTCCCGATGTCCTGCGCAGTATCGCCTCCACTCTCGCCACCAGTATCTTAGGGCTGAACGGTTTGGAAATATATTCGTCTACTCCCAATTCAAATCCCAGCAGTTCATCTCTCTCGTCAGACTTGGCAGTCAGCATAATAATCGGTACATTAGACAATGCACGTATCTCTTTACAGGTCTGCCACCCGTCCATTTTGGGCATCATCACATCTAGAATAATCAGGGCAATATCCCTGTGTTCAAAGAAGATATCTACTGCCTCCTCACCATTTGCCGCCTCCAGCACCACATAGTCCTTCCTGCTCAGAAAGTCCTTCACCAATTTGCGCATACGGCTCTCATCATCTACTACTAAAATTTCAATCTGACTCATTACGAACCTCCTTACCGTCAAAAAAAGAGACAGGTAACAAAAATAGCATTACCCTGTCTCTTATTATACATTCATTTTATGACCGAAAAGTGAACAGCAAAGCATTATTTCTGTATCCCCAGCTCTGCCTCTTTTTCTTTTACTGCCTTTTCCCGTTGTTCAAGCTCCTGCTGCCAAACCTCATATTTATTGATAATCTTATTCTCTGTATTGATATAGCCGACATTCGGATTAATCGCCGCAATGATGAACATGGCAACTACCATAAAAATCAGTGCCGCAATCACAATCGCCATACGCTTCTTTGTCAGCATAAGCTGCTGGATTCTATTTTCCATCACTCCCTGATTCAATTCGCTGACCGTATCGTATGCCATCCGTTTCGGAAGCGTGATCTCCGGCAGTTCCTGCTCATCATAGCCAAACTCCTCCGTCAGCTTACGCCTCAACTCATACAAATAGCCAAAGCCGACCACTGTCTTAAACACATTTCGCTCTAACAGCTTAACATAGAGTTCATGCATTGCCTCACCGTCAGAAGCAGCAGTCTGCGTTCTGATTACTTCTATATTTTTTTGTTCCCTCAGGGCTATCTGCGCTTCCTTGTAGCTCGGAAACACAAACCCGCCAACTACCAGCGTATTCTGCTCCATGACATCAACACCACCTATAAAAAATCTTTTTCACTCCAAAGGTTTTCCTATTGTGGAACATCTCCCTGATAAGGCTCCGGCAGCGGCATCCATGCGATAACACTTCTGTCCTTACTCTCTCTTCCACGCAGCTGCGTCACAAAGCCATGCAGACGAAAGCTGTAGCTCCGTATAAATGTACTGGTTGAATTGCTGCAGATAAAAATATTATTTTTTCTGATTTCCTCAACACTCGGTTCTCTCTCGGCACATAAAATCCATTGATTCACGTTTGTCCCCTCCTTTCATCCTATGCGTAAAGCGGATATTTCCCGGTAATGGTTTTCACCAGCTCCATCGCTTTTTGTTCATCTTTGTCAATGACCGCTGCCTTAATCGCATCCGCAATCATCACCATATCCTGTTCATTGGCACCACGGGTGGTAATTGCCGGTGTTCCAAGGCGGATTCCACTGGTCACAAACGGTGACTTCGGATCATTCGGAACTGTATTCTTATTGGCAGTAATATGGACACTGTCAAGAAGCTTCTCTACCTCTTTCCCCGTCAGGCCAAGATTCTGCAAATCCACCAGCATTAAATGATTGTCCGTACCTCCGGAAACAATATTAAACCCTCTGTCCATCAGGGAAGCGGCAAGCGTAGACGCATTTGTCACCACCTGCTTCTGATATATTTTGTAATCATCGGATAAAGCCTCCTTCAAACAGACCGCCTTAGCCGCAATCACATGCATCAGCGGGCCTCCCTGAATCCCCGGAAATACTGCCTTGTTAAAGTTATATTTCTCATTTACCTCATTACTGGACAAAATCATACCGCCCCGAGGTCCTCTTAACGTTTTGTGGGTTGTTGTCGTCGTCACATGTGCATAAGGAATCGGGCTCATGTGCAATCCCGCTGCCACCAGACCGGCAATATGTGCCATATCGACCATCAACACTGCCCCTACCTCATCGGCAATCTCACGGAAACGTTTAAAATCGATTGCTCTGGCATAGGCCGATGCTCCGGCCACAATCAGCTTCGGCTGACACTCTTTGGCTATTCTAAGCACCTCATCATAATCAATCACTCCGTCATCGTTCACGCCATATGGCACCACGTTAAAGTATTTACCGGACATATTGACCGGTGATCCGTGTGTCAGGTGTCCACCGTGATTCAGATTCATTCCCATAAAGGTATCTCCCGGCTCCATAATGGCAAAGAAAGCTGCCATATTCGCCTGTGCACCGGAATGAGGCTGAACATTTGCATATTCACAGCCAAAGAGTTCTTTTGCTCTCTCTCTTGCCAAATCTTCCACCACGTCCACATACTGACATCCGCCATAATACCGCTTGCCCGGATATCCTTCCGCATACTTATTTGTCAACGGGCTGCCCATCGCAGCCATAACCGCCTTGCTGACAATATTTTCCGATGCAATCAGTTCAATATTCTCATTCTGTCTGTTTATTTCATCTGTCATTGCCGCTGCCACTTCCGGGTCAAAATTACTCACTTCATCAAAACTGTACATGATTTCCTCTGCACCTCCAAAATATAATTTATATTATTTTACACTTGTTTTCGCAATTGTGCAAGGTCAGTATAAAAATTGAGGACAACTTATCGGCTATTTTTCAGTATTCCCGAATAAATGCATCTAAGGATTTTTTGATTTTTTCATATCCGCTCTTTTGCCAGTGAATCCCGTCACCACCCCCATATTGGCTTTTTAGATATCCCTGCGAGTCCGCAAGAATTTGCCATGTGTCATAGTAGCGGACACCGTCCATTGAATTTACCAGCCTTTTCAGTTTTTTGTTGAAACGCTCTACCGTGTCCTTTTTCACGGAAGCCCGCCTTCCAACAGGGCTTACGCCAAGCACGACTATCTCCATATCGGGATTTTTTTTCAGGCATGCCCGTATAATTTTCCGGAAATAATCCACTTTGGTATTCAAATCGGCATCACCAGGACTCCCCACAAGACCATTCATTCCCAGCATAATAAACAGCCGGTCAGGATTGTACTTCAGCAATTGCTTTAACATATCCCCGTCGCAAAAGGTATGCAGGTGAATGCCAACCTTGGCAAAAAACCTTGTCTTCTTATTCGGGGAAATCACTCCGTATGACGTGAACCCCTTCATCACGGAATCTCCCGCATATGCCGTCCGCCGCGCTGTCCTGCGCACCTTCTTTTTCACGGCCCTGCTGTATTCGCTATACTCATTCTCTTCTGTAAAACGGTTCTCCTTTACCGCCTTTACCTTGTAATAATATGTCTTAAGCTTTCTGCCCCTCCTATCCGTAAAAGCGGTTTTGGTGGTTATGCCGATTCGGACATACTCGCCTCTTTTGGATTCCGAGCGGAAGACCTCATATTGATCTGCATGTTTCACCTTAGACCAGACAAGTTTTATTTTCCCGTTTGCCGTTGCCGTACAACCGGTAAATTCCGGTGTCTTTAATTTTTCCGTCTCTTCCGTGCTGACCTCTCCGTTGCTTCCAGCGTCCGCTGCACAAACATGGTTCGTTCCTGCTCCCGGACCGCACAGACAGATTCCGCCAAGCAGGAACAGGAGATATATTGTCAATTTCCGTTTTCTATTTTCCATCTATTATATACTCCATCTACATTTTCGATACGGCAGCCGTTTCATTGCCGTACACATCAATATCCCTTCACAATTTCACGCAGCGCCTTTAAAACCGTATCATACGCTTTAGAAGTCCAATGAAGGCCATCTGCTGCAGCGTACTCTGCGGCCAGATATCCGTCCTCGTCCGACAAATCCAATGCCAAATCATAATAATATACATTTTCCAGCGCCAACAGTTTTTTCTCCAGCTTTACATTATAGTTATTCACTTTTTCCATACTGATTGAAGAATTTTTCCCTACAGGGCTGACGCCGATAACGAAAATTTCCATGTCGGGATTCGCAGCTATACATGTTTTAAGAATTGCCTCATAATAACCAATAATCGTATTCATTGAAGATTCGGAAGGGTTTCCCGCCATGTCATTTACACCCAGCATAATATAGAGCCGGTCCGGTTGATAGGCGGCCAGCCGGGTGAGTAAATCACTTTCATAATATTTTCCGGTAGTAATGCCTACCTGGGCAAATACTTTTTGCGATTTGTTTTCCTTAATTTTGCCGTAATTGACAAGGCCTACCATCAAAGAATCCCCCGCATATGCGGTTTTCTTTGCAATTTTACGCACTCTCTT
>JAMPAW010000151.1 GCA_023666975.1 Clostridium sp. | reverse complement strand
GGCCCGTGGCTTCGATCCCCGTAAGTGGATTCCATCACCACATAGTCCGCCTCCTTGAGATACTGCGGGTCCTTGATAATCGGCTGATTAATGTTACCGATATCTCCCGAAAAAACAATCTTCTTGGAAATCTCTCCTTCGGTCATCCAAATTTCGATACTCGCCGACCCAAGCAGATGTCCCACATCGGAAAACCGCACTTTCAGCTCCGGTGTCAGCTCGATCATTTTGTCATACTCACAGGGTACAAAATGCTCCAGTACGCCAATGGCATCATTCATGCTGTATAACGGTGCGTATTCCTCAACACCGGCACGCTTTGCCTTACGGTTGTGCCACTCCGCTTCAAATTCCTGTATATGCGCACTGTCTCTGAGCATGATTCCGCATAAATCGGTGGTAGCCTTTGTCGTATATACCTGCCCCCTGAAGCCCCGCGCATACATTAACGGCAGCAGCCCGCTATGGTCAATATGCGCATGTGTCAGCAGAATATAATCCACCTCCGATGCCTTCACAGGAAGTTCCTGATTCTCATAGACATCTTGGCCCTGTTCCATACCACAGTCAATTAAAATATTCCTGCCACATGCCTGCAGACAGTGGCAGCTTCCGGTTACTTCATGATCTGCCCCAATAAATATTAGTTTCATCACAATCCCTCCTATATGTTTCTATCTGCCAGTAAATGTATTTTCTTTGCGAATTTTACCAGAATCACTCCCTTCGGAAACGCCATAAGCCATTCTTCCGTATATCCACCGATTTTGATCATTGCCGTGAAATATACGCATACGGCAAACAAAATGGCAATCAACACAGCCACTGCATTACTCAGCCGCTCTCCCATTGCCATGTGAAAGACAATGTTCAGGCCCTTATACATCAAAACCGCTGCTCCTCCCATGACAAGAGCTGAAAGCAGCGGAACGCCAACTGTCTGCCTCCACTCCATGTTAAACCCAAGATATTTTTTGATGAAATGATAATTCAGTACCACTACAATTATCGCATAGAAAGCTGTTGCCAGTACCAGTGAATAGATTCCCAACCGGAAAACCACGATACAGGGAACAAGCAAAAACAGGTGAAGGACAAGCGCAACGGCAGAGCTGATAACCGGAACATTTACCTTGCCAACCCCCTGCAAAACACTGTTTAGCACACTGGATATGCCGTAGAGTACAATGGAAAATGCTCCTAACAACAGCATAACGGTAACCATATGTGTATACGCATCAGAAAGGCTGTAGTACAACAGTTTTACAATCGGTTTCCCCAATACGGCGAAGCCCACGGCACAAGGAATTGTGGTTATCATAACAAACTGCAGGGACTGCGTTATCCTATGCCGGCAGATTTCCTTATCCCCTGACGCATATGCCATGGACACACGCGGAATAACCGCTGATGCCACCGCTGCCGCCATGGCAATGGGGACATTGGCCAATACGAGATACATACGATTATAAAGACCATAATTTCCGTCTATCACATCTTTCCCCATACCCATATGCTTCATGATATTCTGGTATATCTTCATATCTACCGTTACATTGACATTATAGATAAAGGAACTGAGAATAATCGGCGTTGCAATCATCAGCAAAAGCTTTAATACCTCTTTATAAGTCATTATGCTCTCAGTATTGTCGGACTGCATTTTGGCCTGCAGTTCCTTTCTGTCCCTTCTAAACAGCCACGTCATATAGATGAGACCGGCCAGTACTCCCGCTCCGGTGCCAAGCGTTCCTCCTGCTGCCCCAAGCATATCGTATCGGTCCGTTCCCGCACCGTATCCGTTTGCCTGCGCCCATTTCATCAGGATAAATGCTGCCGCAATGGTAAACACGGCATTAAACAACTGGTCGATGATTTGTGAAACAGATGTGGGAACCATATTTCCATATGCCTGGAAATAACCGCGGTACACGCTCAAAAAGCCGGAAAGGAATATCGTCGGTGCCAGAACTCTTAAAGAAAGCACCGTGTTCTCCGTCACAAAATAGGGAGCGCCAAAGTATGCCACTAAAGCGGCAATCCCCCCGACCACCAGCACATAGATCATCGACACGTTGAAAATGCGCTTTACATTGCGATATTCGCCCTTCTCAATCCGTTCCGACATAATCTTGGATACCGCTGCCGGAATACTGAACGTCGCTATCAGCAGGATAGTTGAGTATACCGTCTGGGCACCGCCATAATAACCATTGGCATTAGGGCTTAGCATATTGGCAAAAGGAATGTTATATATCATTCCGATAATCTTTGCTGCAATACTTGCTCCGACTAAAATTGTCGCCTGTACTGCAAAATTATTTGATATTTTATTTTTCTTACCCATATTGATTCTCCAATGTCCTAATCCTCCTACACCCAGTCTGTCCATAAAAACGCAATCTATCACGACATTCTCCGCTCTCTTTATATATTACCAAAAAAAGGCATTCACTTCAACAAAAACAGGCAGGAACTCTACACAGGCTGAAGAGTCCGCCTGGTATCTGTCCGCCCATAAAAACGATTACCTCACAGCACCTTCATGCCGCCATACTGCCGAAGCTTCAATATCGTGCAGGAATTTTCACCAAACACGGCATCCATTTGTTCCCTGTAATCCGCAACAGCCTCATGCTTCACAAATGCCTGTATTGTCCCGGCAAAACCACCGCCATGCACACGGCTGACCCCATTTGAGCCCAAAAACAAATCACTAAGGGCTAAAGCGATCGACACATTCTGGTGCTGCACGTCCGAATGGGAATAAACATTTTGGAGATACTTAAACGAAGAATCCCCGGAAGATTTAACCAGTGACAAAAATTCGTCTACCCGTTCCGCTTTCAGTGCCGCTACTTCCTTTTTCACCCTTTCATTTTCGTTGATAAAATGGAGTGCGCGGAGCACGCCACGGTCGCCAACTGTCTGCCTTAGCTCCGCAATTCGGGATATTAGCTGTTCCCTGTCGACTTCCAATAAAACTTCTTTGCCAAAAAAATGTGCTGCTTTTCTCATTTCCTCCGGAACTGCCGCATAATCAGCAGTCAAGTCCGCATGAGAACCCTTGGTATCCGTAATACATAAACTATATCCTTGCTTATCCAGATCAAAGTCCACTTTTTCCACCTTGGGATCACCGGGAACTGCAAAGTCCACATGAACCAGACCCCCCACAGAACATGCGATCTGATCCATCAGCCCACAGGGCTTCCCAAAATAAATATTCTCCGCATACTGGCCAACCATTGCAATTTCCACGGCAGAAGCCCTAAAATCATTGTATAGACCGGATAAAATCGTTCCGATAAGTGTTTCATAAGCGGCCGATGAAGAAAGCCCTGCCCCAATCAGGACATCACTTGTAATATATGCCTGAAAGCCGCCAATCCGATAACCGCGCTTCTTCATACCGAACAATACACCTTTAATCAAAGCTGCTGTAGAGCCTTTCTCCTCCGCTTTCTGATTCATCTCCGCCAGCGAAACAGTAATCTGTTCAAAGCCATCGGAGATTACTTTTACATACGGTTCCGGCAATACGCTGGCCACGGCAATAATATCACAATTAACGGAAGCTGCCAGCACCTCACCATGTTGGTGGTCAGTATGGTTTCCCCCGATCTCACTGCGTCCCGGCGCACTGTAAATTTCAACGTCACCCTCTCCAAATTGCGCCTGATACGACTGGATTGCTTTAACGTAACGATTTTTCTGGTCAGAAAGTTTATCCGGGTCTACATAGATATCCAGCAGCCAATCATCATACACACCCTCGTTTATCTCCTCAATCATTTTATTGATATTTCCCATAACAGCCCTCTCCTTTATCTTGATTACCTGCGGATAAATATTCCCCATGATACAAAACTGCCTTATATCATGGGGATTTACATTTATCTTCTTATACTTGCAAACGGAATTGATTACCGAATTCAACATTTCACTTCGGTATATGCAGTTAAACTAAGCATTTGCCTTCGGCAAATACTAAGGTTAACTAGCATAACTGCGGTTAACAAACACACGACAGTTTTTATCTGCGGTTATAATTAATCAGACACCCTTTCAAGATGATTTCCCTCTCATCATCAGTCAAATCTCCCAAATGGAAAGTCAACTCTTTCATGTCCTTATTCACCACATAGGCTTTGATATCATCATTCTTATCCCTTACACACTTTGCGATATCCGGAATAAAAATATAGTCGTCTACTTCAAATTCATAGTCTTCCGGCATAAGGAATGGAAGCATTCCCCAGTTAATCAGGTTGGAACGGTATCTTTTCGTGGCATATTCCTTTGCCACATTTGCCCAGCCTCCAAGCACCTTCTGACAGGAAGCCGCCTGTTCACGTGCCGAACCGTCTCCCGGTTTCACGGCAAAGATAGTGGAACCCACACCCGTATTGTCACGGGAGGTCTCCGGGAATGTTTCTTTGACTCCATGCATAATGCTGCGCATTTCCGGATATGCCTCACCCATACATTTGCCTTCTTCACGTACTTTCTCTACTGCCTGAATTTCTTTTGCCCGACCTACATACTCCGGGTCCTTACGGGACAGCGTAAATTCGGCCAATCCCAACGGGTTGGAACGATATGAGGAGGTTTCCCCTGACGGAATCAGTTCGTCAGTGGTAGTTACCGGATCATGGATCACGGAAGCCACCTTGAGAATCAGGTTGTCCGTGAGCGCCACCATAGCCGGCCAGTCCTTGATGTTCGGTCCAAATTTGATCTCTACTGACGGGTCCGCTTTTCCCACACCGTTGTATATACGGTTCTCATAGATTGTACGGTCAAAAAAGTACTTAGGGTTACTGAAATTCACATCTAAATCAGTCGCTGCCGTTAAATATCCCTTGTTGGCTGCCGTAGCCGCAATCGAGCGGGCATCCATCAATGCCACGGAAGAAATCTGTCCGTTCTGAACCTTGGAACCCTCCCTGTTCGGGAAGTTTCTTGTCGAATGGCGGATAGAAAAAGCATTGTGCGCCGGCGTATCCCCTGCACCGAAGCACGGACCGCAGAATGCGGTCTTCACAATCGCACCGGTTGCAATCAAATCTGCCAGCTTGCCATTCTTTGCCAATTCCATATAAATCGGGGTAGAGGCCGGATATACACTTAACGTAAATTCATCTGCACCTATGCTGGCCCCTTTCAGAATATCTGCGGCAGCACAGATATTTTCAAATCCACCTCCTGCACAGCCGGCAATGATTCCCTGATCCACATACAGCTTGCCGTCACGTACCTTATCCTTCAGCGTAAAGTCCACCTTGCCGTCCAGACTGACTAAAGCGCGCTTCTCACAATCTGCTAAAATATCCATTAAATTCGCATTCAATTCCTCGATTGTATAGGTGTTACTCGGGTGGAACGGCATGGCAATCATCGGTTTCACCTTGCTCAAATCCACATAAACCAATCCGTCATAATAAGCGATATCGCCCGGTGTAAGCTCCTGATAATCATCTACTCTTCCATGAATATCATAAAAATCTCTGACTTTGCTGTCCGTCTTCCATATGGAGGATAAACAGGTCGTCTCCGTAGTCATGACATCAATGCCTATCCGATAATCCGCACTCAGGCTGTCCACACCCGGACCAACAAATTCCATAACCTTATTCTTCACATAGCCATTGGCAAAAACAGCTCCGATAATGGCAAGCGCAACATCTTGAGGACCAACCCCCTCTTCCGGCTTACCGTCCAGATAAACGCCCACAACCTCCGGCATTTGGACATCATAGGTCTGGCTGAGAAGCTGTTTTACTAACTCTCCACCGCCTTCCCCTACTGCCATGGTGCCAAGTGCACCGTAACGGGTATGCGAATCGGAGCCGAGTATCATTGCGCCGCACTCCGCCAGCATTTCCCTTGCATACTGATGAATCACCGCCTGATGAGGAGGCACATATACCCCTCCATATTTCTTCGCACAGGTCAGACCAAACATATGATCATCTTCGTTAATTGTTCCGCCAACCGCACACAGAGAATTATGGCAGTTGGTTAAGACATATGGTATCGGAAACTTTTCCAAACCAGATGCCCTTGCCGTCTGGATAATCCCGACAAAAGTAATGTCATGGGAAGTTAATTTATCAAACTTAATCTGAAGCTTATCCATATTCCCGGAAGTATTATGTGCCTTCAGAATATTATAGGCTATTGTATTCTTTGCCGCTTCCTCCTTTGAAATTACGCTGCCCGCCTTACTCTTTAAAGACTCCTCCTGGTTTGCACCGTCTTCCACAATATCAGTGCCATTTACAAGATATGCACCGCCTTCATATAATTTAATCACCAATTTATCCTCCTATCTCACCTCTAAATAATTTGTTAACCGTCCATTATTGTAGCATAACCGATAGGACTTTTCAAGCCGGGCCGCTCACCGGGCAGGGCAATCACTTTAATCCGCTGAGAGAATAAGATTTCTGCGCTTTCTTCAGTTTGGAAATCCACGGGGAACCGGAATACTTGTGCCCCGGAAAATCGGCATCCGCTTTCAGAAAATAGCGGTATCCTCCATTGGCGTCGTCCCATGTTGCGTCTACATTGTACCAGACCTTTCCAATCTGTACCATATTCCACGCATGGTTCTTCCCTTTCACATAGACACACGGAATCCGCATTTTCTGCATTATCCGCTGAAAGGCGAGGGCATAGGTCATACAAATGCCCCTGCCCTTGGTAAAGGCATAATAGGGACTGTAATACCGCTTATCATACTGCATATGGCTGAGCAGATAATCATATGCCTGCTTAATCCTCTCGGCCCTTGTCCCTCTGCGGCAGTTCCCGGCTATCTTTTTCACCTTGCGGTCTATTTTCTTCTCCTGCTTCACGGTAGTCAGATAATGAAACTGAAACGAGACAAACCGATCTGTTGTACCGCAGACAGACACGCAGACACCCGATACGATTCCCATTAAGTAACCGTTCTCTGCCTCCAGCTTATCAATAAATGGGGCATACACGGACGACTTCTTATGATATCGCTCAAAATCCTCTGCAATCTCCGGATAATAGAATGAAAAATACGACTGGTGCCTTTCCATTCCCGCCAGCAATTCTTTGATTAACTGTTTCTCTCCGTCTACTCTGGCCACTTCTTCGGGCAGGCTCACATCGTCTGCATAGACTATTCCCATTGTCGGTACCGGGAACAGCATAATCGCAAGCAGTAAAAAGATAAGCCCTGCAAACCATTTCCATTGTCTCCAACGCACAAAAAATAACTTCATCATAACCGCATCCCTCCATATCTGTTCTTCACCGCCGTGAGCAATACGCACTGTTGTACAACAGAAAGCAGCGAAAACAGCGTTTTGCTCATGATTAGTAACTGAACCTATCATACCACAGGGGAATGTCCCATAAACAGGATAGCCGATTACCCATATGCAAAATCATCAAAAAACTCCACAAAAAAACCGCTGCAAAACCACAGCGGCTCCCTGTCTCTCCTAAGTCAGTATATCCTCCGGCCTGACTCCAAGATACACACATAACTGCAAAAACTCATCTGCCATTAAATCCTTTTTCCCATTCGACAATTCTCTTAAATTAATTCCTGTATCGCATTCTACCTGTTCCACCGATATACTTCGATTCATCATGTAATCCAATATGTACTTTTCCGCCTTCATGTACTACGCCTCCTTTGTTCTATCATCAATGGAATATTTTAGTAATATTTTATATTATATTCTATTTAATATAGAATATCAATTAATTTTTTCATTTAACAGGAAATTTTATTGACATCAAAAATCAATTACTATAAGATTAAAGAAAACACAAACAGAGAAATGGAGAACATAATGAACAATCCGAATCTTGGCAGAATGCTCCGCTATTACAGAAAGGCCAATTCCCTTTCTGTTCAGCAGGTAGTCAGCAAAATGAAAAACGAATACGAAATTTCACTTTCCCCGAAAACGATCTACGGTTGGGAAAGCGGGCAGAATCAGCCCTCTGCAGACAATCTTTTAGTCCTCTGCAAAATGTATAAGATTAACAATATATTGGATTCCCTCGGATATGAGGGCAGCCCTGAACAGGCACCGCTGATTCTAAGTCCGAAGGAAAGAGAAATCATCATCAAATACCGCTCCCGTAAATATTTTAATTCCGCAATCCGTAAATTACTGGACATCGACGAATAGAGCAGCCTGACGGCTGCTCTATTTATTCCCGCGAGCAATGAGCCAAGTGCCGTGCTTGCACGAGCATTTGGCG
>JAMPAW010000150.1 GCA_023666975.1 Clostridium sp. | reverse complement strand
CCATGCATTCATAAGCAGCAGGAACACCTGCCCGCCGAACATCCGGCACCACGACCTGAATATGTTTGATGTTGACTGGGATGCGCCCATGGAAAATGCCACGGGCGCCGTATACACAAGCACACCCAGCAATACATACCTCTCAGCAGCCTCAAACAGCAGTTTCAGGTAGTTCCATGCCAGGATGAGCACCAGTATCAGCGAGATCAGCGCCACCGCCCCGCTTGCACAGGCACCCACGATCGCTAGGACTACGGAGTTGAAACTTGCAAAATTGAGCGCAGGCAACTCAGCTGTCAGTATCCAGTTGTACGGTGTGCCGCCTATCTTCAACACCATCCCGATGATCTCATCCGAAAAGTAGGCAAGAAGGATGAACAGGACGGAACGGACACTCAGCTTTACCGGATCCTCCGCCTCTATCCCTGCCCCAAGCCCATAGTTCTTGAATAACTGCCATACCCAGTTTAATAAAATGATTCCGATGGAGAGCGCCACAAAAACCTCATACATGGTCTCTGCCGCCGGGAAATATCGCAGGAATACAGTCATGTCACACCCCAGCGCACCCAGTACTGAGGTAGACACCAGATCAAGACCATACATTACCTGCTCTGCAATCCATTCCACAATGCCGTCTAATATACCCACACGATCACTCCTCTCTCAATAGTTTCAGATCAGGGAGTCGGCGTCCATTTGCCGTCAGCAAAAAACGGTGTGACATAAGCCATGATAAATCCCAGACCGTTCAGTACTACCCATGTGATGCAGATCCGTTTCAGCCATGCGCGACTTTCATCCACCGTCCGCCCCGACCGCGAAAAATTCATCAACAACAATGCAACAGCTGCTGTCACGACAGCCGCCACTGTGGAAATAATGACGATCTGGTTATACACGTCCTGCATGATCTCATTTGCTTTTGTCCATACATCTGTAGCAGCATAAACCGGCTGCGTGGATGCCAGAATGGCCATGCCGACAAGGAAACTGTAATAGGCGGCTTCTGCCAGGCGGGATCTGTGGCGATGCCTCCGGTCTGCTGCTTCAGGAAACTTGTTTTTTCTTCTTTTCAATTTTGGACCTCCTTCTTTTTTGCATGAAAAAACCATGCCCTTTTTGTACGGCATGGCCTTTGTCGGGCAGAAAAACAGCACCTCGTAAAAGGTGCCTGTATCTGCCATATCCGGTTTTGGGTGCATTTTTGAACATACATAGTTTAACACACCGTTATTTGCGGGAAAAGAGCAAAGCTGTGCCAATTTCATACCTTTTCATGCCATTTATGTGCCAGCCCCCGATCCTGGCACAAATTTCTCCAGTATCTCCATGCTTTCCTTGGAGGTATATCCCCACAGGATGGAGCTGAGTACCTCGATAGCCTCCTGCCTCCTGCGGTAATAAGTGCGGAAACTGATGTCCCTGATATGGGGTCGCAGCTGCTCAATGATCTCCTCCACGTTCTTCATCTGCTGCGGGGAAAGGAATGTGTAATACAAAAGCCAGTAGTAGGTTTCCCCGTTCTTGTGCTTGTTCCTGAGCAGCTCCACGGAACTGTCCAGCAGCTTTATCATCCGGTTGCTGCGCTCTATGCACTTGGCATGGTGTTCAATGTCGCCCCCGGCAAGATTCACCCCCGCCAGGTACACCGATTCCAGGAAGTCCTCTATGGAACTCCCGTACTCGATCTCAAACCTGTTGCGCACCTGCTGTACGGACAGCTCCAAGCTCCAGACCACATCCCTGTATTTCTTCAGCAGTTTCCATGTATCGTGATATAACGGATTCTCTGCAATATCCGCCTCCCTCTGTTTCTTTGTCATCCTTCATTCCCTCTCTTTCTTCCCACCTGCAGGTGATAGTGTCAGCTCAAATATATATACCCGTTTATCGTTACCGCAATAGACATCCATCCCAATGCGCCTGTCCGGCGCCTCGCGCGGGCAGTATAAATACTTCCCTTCCCAGTCATCCAATAAAGGATATAACTTATATGTGGCTTTGGCGCACCGGAAACACGAAATCCCCTGTAAATCAAGGATCTCAGCCACCTTCCCGATGACAGCCTCCACCTGCGTTTTTGATACGCTGGACAGCTCTTCTGAAACGCATACTTCCTGCTCTGGGACCGTGTCCTCCCCTGCCCCGCCGTCTTTCTCCGGCAGGCTGATCCTGATGTTCAGAACCATCGCAACCTCCTCCTTGTCGATCAGTACGTCTGATATCTGGAACATGGTGGACAGATAATTCCGCAGATAAATGTCGCTGCCTTTCGTCCCCGGGAACGCCATCAATGATATGTATTCCAGCTTTTCAAACTTTTTCAGTATCCTGCCCGCAGTAGCCTTTGAGATCCCCCAGCGGGCAGCCAGTTCACTGTAATTCACTAATGGGCAACCTGTGCCGTTCCGCAGGTAGACCACCGGGCCTGCCTCTGAACCCTGTACCTGACTGTCGTTGTAGATGGTGGAAAGCCACAGGTCCAGCAGCATGTCCATCTCGGAACACCGCCCGGCGCCCACAAGCTCCAATGCTGTAGTGACTGGCATGAAGAAAAAGCCGGTATCCTTCTGGCACGGGCAGTTATAGTCCAAGACCGTGTTGTGGCTTTTCCAGTCCCGTATCTTATATTTGATCACCTTCCCGCGTCCAAGCGGCAGATAAGAGATCAGATTCCTTTTCTGCAGCTCGTCCAATATGTCAAGCGCCTGGCGTTGGAAGTGTGTCCGGAACCATCCCGCCAGCTCCCTGACGGTACAGATCCACTCCCCCGGGTAGACCGTGTAGCTGATCCCGTCTATGCGGCGGTAAGATGTACGGAAATTTGCATAGCTGCAAAGCACCGTAAAATAAAAAAGACCGGAACCCCCGCCTGTGCGAATGCTCTGGTCTGTGATCAGTGACTGGACAAACTGCCTGTATATACGGCAGCGTGGATAGTCCACCACCTGTTTGATCTGTAATTGATATTCTGACATATGATGCCCCCTTTGTTTTGATTTTTGTTTTCCTGAAGGCATAATATATCTTCTTTATTCTTTAATAATCTGAATCTCTAATGACTACATAAACTTTATTTTGAGGCAATTCCTACCCCTTCTTTACGCTTCAAAAGTTCAGACAATGTTTAGACTTTTCATTCTTATTATATAATTTACAACATTTCATTCCTTTGATGAAATGGATTGAATCCGCAACTAATATCAATCAAATCACTTTCATTGATACAATTCGGTTTCACTTTTGAAACGAAAATTGTTTGTATTCCAATCTCGTTAGCCACCTCCATAATCGTAGGATATACCTCCTCAAATGCAGAGCTTTCCATCGGCTGATCTGGAGAATCCATTATTAAAATTGGTAAATAAATAAAATTTCTAAATTTGTCATGTAAATACTCTAACATACATAGGTAAACCAATAACTGTAAATGATTGTGCCTCGCCATACTTCCGGGTGTATATGACACATCTGCGTTTCCCTCACGATGATACGCAACTAGCACCTGACTAAATGGATCAAATTTCAATGAAAAATTAGGTTCCTCGCGGTCTTCTTTTAAATATTTTACATTTTCTATATTACTTTTAAGATACATTTCTGTCAGCCGTTTATTAAAATCATCAATCCCCTTTTGACTGTAATTATTCTTTAAATCTTTAATTTCCTTTTTTATCTCCAATATTTGATCATTAAGTCGAGTTGTCCTGTTAATATCAATATCCGAATTTATAACCAGAAAGCTATTCTCAATAAGTGCTAGTTTTTTAATTGTTTCTTCGTAATCCAATTCCAAAGACTGATTCTGCAAATTTCTGATTTCATTATCTATCTTCCTCTTTTCCCTCATGATTATTTTTATTGACTCGTCATAATCCGCAAGAGATAGAATAATTTTATCCTTTTCTATTTCTCCAATCATTTTATTTATCGTTGATACTTCATCAGCATAATTAGGATTTCCCGCAACAATAGCTCCAAGCATTGACAAAAGTTTCTCTGTCCTATCCTTACGTGACGAAGCGGCTTGTGATTGACTTCTTAAATATCCATATACCTTTATTTCCTCCGCTAATGAATGTGAAGCTCTGACAAGATATGCCAAATCCCCTTTAGATTTTGCATTTTCTCTGCTAAACTGTTCCTTATAATCCAAGAATGACTTGTAATCCACTGACATATCACCAGAATAATTTAGCCCAAGATCACTGAATAATCTCTGAACATCACTCATACTTTGCTCATATGCTCTTAACTTTTCACTTAACTTTTTGTATTCACTTTCTAACTTTTCAAGTTCAACACTCTTTTCATAAATTTTCTCTGCATTTTCATAATTAAAGAAATAATCCATAATTTTCCTGATTCTTACTATATGCCGTATGTCTTTCCCTCTTGTAAAAATCGAACCTAAATCTCCCTGTCCAATTTCATCCACAAAATTAACGAACGTAAACGAGCGAAACGATGGATTCTCCTCAAACACCTTTTTATATACCTGAACTGCTTTGACATCTACACAATCTGTAATCACATCACAAATAATATCCTTATATGTTTCAAAACTGACCACACTAAATCCACTGCTTTCCGTTCTTCTATACAGAAATTCTCCGTTTATGCTTCTTTTAACCCAAAGCTGTGTTTTCTCATTTGTAATATAAGCCCCTACTTCGTCAATATTATCTAGACCATCATGAGTCAAGGAATCACTACTGCCAAGAACAAAATCAATAACTTTTGTAAACGCAGTCTTGCCGACACTATTATTCCCATAAATGTATGTATTATCGGTAAAACTATATTTTTTACTATTTGTGCCTTTATATAATGTAACCTCTTTAATTCTAAACATGACGAAGCACCTCCTCAGTAAATGCTCTGCTATCAAGCTTATTTACTTCTCTAATAGGATTTATCTGTTTATCCTTGCACCCATTCAGAAATTTATTTCCGCATGTCACATTATGGAGATTTTTTACTACAGTAATCAAATCATCCTCGATAGTAATCCATCCAGATGTCTTCAATTTATAAATAACTTCAAAAATTGCCACTAATTCTTCTGGATGAGCTATAAGTTTTACATTTATATTATCCAAAAAGGCATCTACAAAATCTTTTTTTCTTGCACCATAGGAGCCTTTTTTCTCGTTCCTAATACAGAATGCCATAAAAACAAGCTTAATCAGAGAATTTACCTTATATTTTTCTCCAAGCAGCTCTGCAATTATTTCCAGATACTCTCCCTCTAAAACATATCTATTCATTGTCATCTCCCCAAGATATCTGTAAATCAGGATCTATGTCATCTCCTGTTAAGAACACATAACACCCATTTCTGTAAATGGAACTATTATCCAATATAGATGATTCGATAGGTTTTCTTGTTGTTTTCACAAAAACTTCCTTTGGTGTTGGAGTTTCATCAAATTCTAATAAAGCATCTTCATAGTTTGTATGTGCGATATCTTCTATGTTGGAAATCTCAATACCACCATCCGCATAGACATCTCTAAAGTCTTTATATAGAAGTTCCTTCACAAGTTCACCCATGACAAAGGCCGAATTATTCTGAACAAGTAGTAATTGCTTAATTTCACGGATACTTCTATCTCTCATTAGCATTTCTGCCTCTTTTTTCTTTCGCTTCTTTATTTCTACTGTTTCTATAGTATACTTATTATCACTTATTTCCGCCCTAACCCTATTCACAATATCCATGAGTTTCTGGAATGTAATAGTGTATTTTTTCTTTTTTTCTATTGCGGCATCAATTTCTGCAACAATATATTCAATAAAACGCTCAAATCTCCTCTCTTTGGCTTTTTCATATATTTTTACATCAGTACAATATGTGTCTGTAAAAGTTTTCAACAATCCCCCTTTCAACTCATCAAAGGAGCGATTTGTGATGGTACACTTTTGAGATAATTCCCTTATAATTTCCTTAATCGCATTTTCATCATTGTCCTCAAAAATCTTATCATTGACTTTTCTTGCTATAGATTTCTTGCTTTTAGATGCTCCCTCTTCAAAGTAACAATAAACAGAATCTATAATATCAGCATCATTGACATTAAAATCCAACTCATTTTCGCACAACAAAATAAAAATGGCATTTTGATAGTCATCTGTCAAAATCCAATTACCAATAACCTTAGACCAACAATCTTTACTTACTGTTCCACTTTTTACCTGAATATATCTGTTGTTTGAAGCGGATGCCATGACAAGCATATCCACCACTTTGGCATCAGACACATCAATATCATCTACACCTTCATAGGTGAAAAACAGATTCATAGCCGCACTACTAATAACATTTTCTATAAATGCATATCTTTGAAACAGAAATCCATATTGAGATGTTATTCCATCCGACATAATCCCTAACCTCTATATTACTATTTTCAAACTGGGCAGACATTGCCTACCTAATTTATATCATACCAAACTATTCTATTAAATTCTACCAAATTACTAAATTTATTTTAATCTTCCTTATTTCAAAGCTCTTGCAGAAATGGCGTAGTAAAGTATTCAATCTTTTGTATCGCCCATTTGGGCACATATTGCATCAACAATTTAAAATCACAAATAAGTCATAGCAATATATCAACCAGAACATCAACAACAAATTCGCCCATGTATTTGCAATGCTACAAAACCATGGGCGATTACCTGTCTCTATTGATATTGGTAAATCCGTTATCCGACTTACAATATGCTCTACTACACACTTTTGCATCAAACTACACTGTTTTGCGGTAAATTATGATAACTTGCTTTCTTTCTCCAAAGCCGCTAATCCTGTAAATCAAGCATTTGAGAATATTTCGAGACTCCTCACAAAATGAGCAAGCATGAACTCGATGAATCCATGCCTTATCTTCTAAACCATAGGTACCATAAAACGCTCTTTTTCCTCTTGTGTTAAATCAATTGGCGCAATACCTCTTTCTTTTGCATATTTTACCATCCCCCTCATATCCAACTTTACCTTCGGGATCTGACTCGGCATGATGGGGCCGGGTGTCCTGCTAAGGCTCTCCTTATACTTCTTCATCTGTCCATTCATAATCATACACCTCCACTAACCCCTGTGCGGACTTTTCATCAATGAAAATCTGATACTCATGCAACATTCCAATGTGCTCTGCATGAAATGCCCGGCAATAATGCTGCACCAAGTCCATATTTGCAGCAAATCCCGTTATTGCACCACCAAAACCATATTCCATAGACTTCTGAGCCGCTATCGCAAACAAATGACCGCCCACTCCAACATATCTGGGTTCATTTCCCAACTGCTTATTATTAAGTGGGGCCGTACACATCCATGTGATAAAGACCCCTTGCATATCCGAACTGGGATACAACGCAACCAATCCCTGAATATCTACAGTTCCTTTAATGACCAGTGCATAAATTTCATTTTCCTTAAGCAGTTCTGCCCAATTAGTATACCAACCTATTCTGGAATTATAATTTTTCAAAAAACTGGCACGTTTAATACGAATGACCTCTGTTTCCAAAATTGCCCCTGTATTGTTATCCTTAAGACAAGGAGTTAATTCATCTATCTCAACAGCAATCATACTCTTGCATCTCCCTCACATATTCGTCCGCGTTTTTCCCACACTCATTCAGAATAGCCAAGCCGTCCCAATCAATGGACACTTCCTTACCCTTCTTCCTTACACAGTTAATAATGTAGCAATGTCATCCTCCGCCATACTCCTTTATCATACCACCTTCAATGACAACCACGTTGCCCTGTGCACTTCTTTTACTGCTGTTAACACAATAAAGTTCTCCACTATAAGCCCGCATCTGCTTTCCCTTGTTATCATTATATCAGCTTTTACTTTTCTTTACCACCCGCATTCCTAAAATTCTGATAAATTCCAAAGTTCTATCAACTGCTCCCTTGAAAACAGCCCATTACAAGCAGATTTTCATAATGTTTCACTCTACATCGGCTCCTATTTTATTTTTCCCTCAATATATCGCTGTTTAGCAGTACTTTCTGCATTTTTCAAAATTCATATTTTAATTTTAGAGTAAATTTTTCCAAAAAGTAAATAAATTGTGTTCTTTGATTTTAACAAACATTGCATCGTATCGAAGCTCTCTATGCTCCATAACATGAAAAGTAGTAAATTAGTAGTAAATTGCCCTTCAATCCATCCTCAAACCCGCTATTTTCCAACATTTCCATAAAGAGTTGAGATGTTGCCGTGGCAGACGAAAAGTATTTTTATCATATCTTTTATATCCCTTCATAAGCCTACAAACCTTGATTTTT
>JAMPAW010000014.1 GCA_023666975.1 Clostridium sp. | reverse complement strand
CTTTTATACGGACGGCAAGGTCGGCATTATCACCGCCCTCACACACCACCACCACGCCTTCCACATCTGGATATATCTCCTGTACAACAATGGGTGCCGTACCACCGTCTTCATCTACCAGCACTGTTTCCTGCTGGCTTCTCACATGGCTGCTCTCCGTTTCCTTTCCCTCCTCCTTGCTCTTCACTATCTCGTTTTCATAGGGCTGATTCTTGTCTAATATCCTCTCTCCGTCATCTTTAAGAGTAATCATCACCAAAACCTTTCCTGCGCCCTCCATGCCACCTATGGTCTGTTCTAATTTATTCTCCAAGTGATCAATATATTCATTTTTTTCTGCATTTTCCCTGTCCTGTTCTGCCGTGTTATCCGCAGAATCCGATTTTTCCTTCTGCTGTCCGCCCAAGCCCGTTTTATCCTTATCGGAAAAAGTGGACACCGGAGTGGCAATCAGCAAAAAAAATACCCCCAGCAAAAACACAATGACTGCCTTTTCCTTTTTCTCCTGTGAAATCTTAAACCGCTTAATCACTTCATTTAGTTTCCCCATATCCTACCTCTCATAGCTTATGATTACCGATTCGCCAAACAGATTTTTTAAATATAATTCTATTTTTTCCAACCCCGTCACCTCATCGTCAAAAATGATTTTTATCTCGGATACATTTCCTTCACTGTCCGACAATACCTTGACCGTCTTTACCGGATAACCGCCCTCCTTGAAGTTGGACATCAGCTGAAGCTCTAGCGCTTCCTGATAAAGTTTACGGCTGGATTCCGATATCTCCTCCTCACCGTCGAGCATCAAAAAATTACGGACATACGACGTGTAAGTACTTCCGTCCACCTGCATAAATTCCATCACCGGATGC
Organism: Clostridium sp.; assembly: GCA_023666975.1. The sequence continues at coordinate 43,210 of JAMPAW010000014.1, read as the reverse complement.
AGCATGACGAGAATAAACAAAAGCCCCACGACCATACCAACGTGTTTTTGATAGGATTTATTCGGACATAACATCAGGATAACCGAAGCAAAAATACCAAACAACAGACCGCTCTTCACCCATGAAAAAATTGCCTCCATACCAATCACCCCGAATACATTCTGACATTTGTTGTCAATATGACAATCGCAATCGAAAGAACCGACAAAACAATCGAGGTTGCCGTAGCGCGAACCAGAATTTCTGTACTGTCAGCCGCTCCCTGAAGTCCGGCTAAAATCCGGTTATCACTGATTGGCTGCACTAGTGCCAGAATAATCCGGTAAACCAGATTAAAACACAAAAGCTTTAACAGCGGCACCCCTCCTAACACCAGCAGAATCATCACTGCCGTAATCCCCACACTGTTTTTAATCAGCACACCGGCGCCCAGCAAAATGGTGGTCAGTCCGGAAAAAGAAGCACCACCCGGAACCATGGAAAGACCTTTTTGCAGCACATTATATTTTGCATTTTCATATACCGGCACCAGTATGCTCTTCATGACGTTTAAGCCGATAATGCCCGTGACAATCGCCTTTAGCAGAAATTGTATTGCCTGTCTGATTAAGCCTGCCAGTTTTGAAAAACGGTCCTTCGTGTTAATCTGGTTTAACAGTACAATGAGAAAATAGACCCGTACCGCCGGAAGAATGACGACCAGCAAAAGCTTTTCAATCATGGCAAGCATCCACAAAAACATGGAATTTACCATATGGGACGTGGTCAGTCCGCTGCAAAGGACAATGGACATGCAAAATGCGGGCATAACGCATTCCATAATCTCTTTCAGATACAGCACGGTCTCCTCTGCTAAATCATAGGCAAGGGTAAACGATTGCAGCAGCAGTACGGCAATCAACAGATAGGTAATATAAAAGCCCTGTTCTCCCACATAGCTAATCTTCATTATCGACGAATAATTGTTAAACACGGCTGCGATAATGACCAGAATAATCAGGCGGACTAACAGCTCCCTGTTCTGCATAACCTCACCGGTAATATTACGGTAAAAGCTCTCCAGTACTGCGGATACCGCCAAATCCACATCACCGGTCAGAAAAAGCGCATAGATATCCTGAAAAGAAATATCTCCTGCATTTCCATAGCCTTCTCTTATTGCATTCAATTCCCTTTCCAAATCCCCAATGCCTGCACTGTCATAAAAATTGTCATAGTAATCCGCTAATACCGTTTCCCTGTCCTCCGCCTGTTCCTGCATGGCATATACTTCCACGCTGCTTATCCTGATGAGAAATACCCAAATTACTGCCAGTAAAAATATCGTTTTGTATTTCCTCCCGGCTGTCCTCTTCAACATTCTTCCCCCTTCACAATACTGAGGTTATCGTATCCACAATTGCCATCAAAATCGGCATGCTCATTACCATCATCGTCAGTTTACCGCCAATCTCAATCTGTCCTGCCACTGCCACAAAGCCGGACTCCCTGCAGATATTGGCAGTAAACTCACACAGATAAGATATGCCGATAATTTTAATCAAAATTTCAAAATAGCCGGATTCCAGCCCGATATCCCCCATTACATCATCGAGAAAATCCAAGACAAAGCTTAAGCGGTTTAAAATATAAAACAATACGAACATGCTGAGGCCTAAGGATAAATATACCCACATCGAGCTGTTCAGATTTTTCAATTTCAGTGCCAGCAGGACACCGATGATCACACCAATGATAATTTTAAAAAATCCCATATACATACCTCAAATCCGATTATCCGCCAAAGGTGACCGCACCGCTACAGGTTAAACAAATCCTGCATGGAAGAAAACAACTGGGTAAAATATGGCAGAAGCCATGTCATCACGACAATAATCCCCGCCATCGTCACAAAAAAAGCCTGGTCATCTCTCCCCGCATGCTTGAGTACCTGATTGAGCAGTGCCACCACAATCCCCAATACTGCAATTTTAATTATGATTTCAATCGTCATCGCCCTTCCCCTTATCCATCAATGTATTCGCCAAACACCCTTGTCCACCTTACCCGGCTACAAAAGTAAAATCAATGTCATAAAACCCCAGAACATGCCAAGAGTAGCCACCACCTTTTTTTTCTGTCCAAGCTCTGCCTCCAGTGCCGTTCGGTTTTTCTCAATGTGCAGCAGGGCATAATCGATTGCCTTCAGCTGTGCCATCATATCTACTGCACCCAGCTTGTCCGCCAGCTCATCGAGCGGCTCCAAATCCTCCTTGTCCAATGCGGAGCTCTGATACAGGTACTCCAGCTGTTCCCGCCAGATTTCCGCAAATCCGGTTGATTCGGTTTCTTTTTTGTCTCCTTCGCCCGCCTCCTCTTTTTCCATTCCTGCACAAAGGCCAGTAAGCCAGTCCTTAAACGGAGCTTTCACCCCCTTAGACAGATTGCGGAAACATTCCGGCAGCGTGTTAGCCATATACTGGATTTCACTTTTCAGCTGCAATAAAAGACTGTACAGCTTTCTCAATTCCCTGCTTCTTGACTCCATAGTTTGATTAATATTTACCGCCAGATACCCCGATGCGCCCATGACACAGACCGCTCCGATAAATTTGCAAAGCAATACCATAGTCAGCTTACCTCCCTCCTGCCAGACTAAACAAAGACAAAATCTCCGTTAACCGTTTTCCAGTCATAGAGGACACTCCCCCTGTCATCAAATATATTTTTGATCACTCCGGGATTTTTTCCCCCTGCCAGAACGATAAATCGTTTAAACAGCTTTTCCTCGACCAGTTTCCGCAAAACCGGCTTATTTTTTACATCTTCCACAGAAGCACCGTGCACGGTGGCCAATATATGACAGCCGCAGTTCATGACATATGCCAGTGCATCGATATCCTCTCTCTTTCCAATTTCGTCTACTGCAATCACTGACGGTGACATACTGCGAATCAGCATCAGCATCCCCTCCGCCTTAGGACAGCAGTCCAGCACATCGGTCCGCATTCCGATATCATTTTGCGGCACCCCGCGATAACATGCTCCGATTTCCGAACGTTCGTCGACCACGCCTACACTGATTCCCGGATGCCCGCAAAAGCCATCGGATATCAGCCTTACCATATCCCGTAAAAGTGTCGTCTTCCCACATCCCGGCGGCGATATGATCAGTGTATGGCAAATCTGATTTTCCTCATATATGTACGGCAGAATTTCCTCCCCACACCCCTTTTTCTCGTGTGACATTCTGATGTTGACAAATGAAATATACTTCACGCTTTTTACCCTTCCCTGCTCCAAAACCACTTTCCCTGCAAGTCCGATTCTGTGTCCCCCCTGCACGGTGATAAACCCCTGTCTGATTTCATCTTCATACGCATATAACGAGAAACTACTGATATATTCCATCGTTTCCTTTATATCTCCTTGCGTAACCTGATATCCCTTTTCCGGCTGCTGTTCCAGCGTCCCGTTATCCGAGACAAAAAACTCCGTACCTCCATAGATAATAATGAACGGCTCATTCATCCGAAGCCTCAGCTCCTGCAGCTTGTCAAAATTTATCTCTGAAGACTCCAGAATTCTCCGCAGCTTGGCGGATAATATTTTCAGTATTTCCTGCTTTTTATTCATTTTGGTTATCATTCCTTTCCTTTTATCCGGTATACATTTCCATACTTTTAATATATGTGGAAATATGCGGAATATAACCAGATTCACACAAAAAAAAGACCATCAACTGCAAACGGTCAATGGTCTGTTAAAGATTAGATTCCTTTATCGGTTATGCACGTGAAAGGTATTCCCCTGTACGGGTATCAATCATGATCTTGTCACCCTGGTTAACAAATAACGGTACATTAAGGGTTGCTCCTGTCTCCACTGTACATGGCTTAGTTGCCCCTGTCGCTGTATTTCCCTTTATGCCCGGCTCGCACTCAGTAACCTCCAAAACGACATTGATTTCCGGCTCGATTGCAAATACATTGCCGGAATGGGATGCAACTTTAACATTCTCATTCTCCTTAACGAACTTCAATGCGTCACCTACGATGTCCTTGCCGAGAGCGATCTGGTCATACGTTTCGTTATCCATAAAGTAATATAAATCACCGTCCTCATACAGATACTGCATATTCTTTCTATCGATATGAGCAGTCTCACATTTCTCAGTAGGACGGAACGTCTTCTCTACCACACCGCCACTGACAATATTTTTTAACTTTGTACGGACAAATGCCGCACCCTTTCCCGGCTTAACATGCTGAAACTCAATAATCTGATAAATATTACCCTCAAACTCAATTGTTACACCATTTCTGAAATCACCTGCTGAAATAGTTGCCATTACAAAAATCCTCCTTAAAATCGTTCGCATATCCTTTTGTGCTTATATTATCTTTTCATACAAGCACTCACTTGTCAAATTATACCGTATATCTTAATGTTTTTCAACACCCAAATTAAGCGCCTGTTCTGCAGCCTCAAGCGACTCGTATCCATAGAGCTTTGCCGTATTGGCCATAATGATTGCTGCCAGATTCTCATCGTTGTTCTTTAACTCCACAATCCACCTGCCATAAAGACCGAGCGTGCGGTCCGAATAAGTCATCAGCTCGCCCTTTAAATAAGTCTCATAGGATGTATTATAGGGAGTATCCTCCGTAGAACGTATACTTCTGGCATTCGCCGCCATACCGGGATACTCATTTGCAAAGTCCTCCATCCATTCCACCTGAATCTCTGCAATCTGATTGACAATCGCTCTTTTTTCCTTTGGACATTCCGGAAGCTGTGCGCTGATTGCCTCATATTCCTCCGGAACCGTCGACTCCATCATCCTTGCATATTTCTCGGTAATCAGATTCCAGCCATGCCGGTCTGCCTCCTCAAAATCCGCATAGAAACTCTCCGTCAGCTCCACGGGCCATGCCAGATACTGGCTTTTCCTCATAATGGAAAACGTTTCCCAGTCGTCTTGGCAGTCTGCCCTGCCTCCTTGATTTTTTACCTTGTCAAATGCCTCCCATTCCTTCTTCACCAAAGCATCCACCAATTCTTCTTTTTCCATCTCTGTTTCCTCCATCATATTATTCGTCACCTGACACATCATTCCGGCAGCCCGTCAGCAGGTAAGGTATTTGCATTTCCAGATAAGCCTCATTGCTTTCTGTCAGCCCTTCCACCTTAAGCAGTGCAACAATTTCTGCCCCGATACGGTCAATCATTTCCACAATCACATCCTCCCGGTTTACCGTCCCAATCCAGTCAACCATATCCCGTTGCAGATAGGAAGACATTTCGGGAGACTGCTTCATCAATTCCTTTACCTCTTTCAGTATATTCTGTCCCTTAGAGAGTGTTTCCGCTTCCGTCATTATCCACTTTTCATGCGGTGCATACACGCTGTTGATTAAAAACAGAAATTCCACGACTGCCCTTTCAAAATCGTGGAGCATGAGAATTGCCCCGTATAAATCCTGCCTCACCATCAACCGCTGATAATTATACTGTCCCGACTGACAAATTTCTCCCAGCTTCTGGGCAATCCTTCTCCGCCATACCGTCGTAGGATATCCTTTTTTCAAGACAGAATAAACATTTTCGTAGACGGAATTGCTGCCGTCAAAAATCTCCCCGTTTGTCACTGTTTTCAGCCGCCAGTCCTCAATGCGAAGCCATACCTCTTCCGGAAGGGTCCTCTTTTCCAGTAAAAAATTAAGCTCACTGCCGGAAAGAGCCAGAACCCTGCCAAGAAAATCCTCCACGACAATCACGCCGCTGCGCGGAGCGCCCGCAATCGGCTCTGGTCTCGAAAAACCGCGGAAATTCTCCGGCAGTTTGCTGTAAATTTCCTCCAATTCTTTGCCGTACTGCTCATATTGCCTCCTGGTCACCAAAATACCGAAGCCCGGGCCAAAATCATGATCCTTTGACAAAAGGTCATCAAATCCGAAGCATTCGGAACCTTCTCCCAGCTTTGCAAAGCATATTCCGTTCAGCTCCTGCGTATCCCTGCCATAGTGCTGATTCCACTGCGCATCTGCACTTCCAAACGCTTCTTTTCCGAACTGTTCATAATAATCCCTTGACAGGGTAAGTCCATTCAATGCATCCGCTTTTCCCATCGCCTCATAGCAGATTTGCAGGTTAGATACAATGCGAAAGTACCCATGTGTCAGTCCCACATGTTTTTTCAGGGCAATCATCGCCTGTTCATAACACTCTGCAGCCTCCGGGTATTCTTCACCGGCATATCGAATATCACCCGCCACCGAAAGTGCCGCACTATAGTGAAAATCCTCTGTCAAGCCGTCGCGAAAAACGGCCAGCCCCAATTCTGCGTTTTCTTTCGCCTTCGCAAGACGTCCTGCCTTAACATAAGAAGCTGCCAGATTGGTATAGGTTACCGCCAATTCCACGACGGAATCCGGATACTGTTTTACAATTTCAAGTGCCCGGACAAGAGCCTCACAGGCTTTATCGAACTCCCCCATTTCCTGATAGAGCAGCGACAGATTATTATTTAAACTGGCATAGAGAAAATCATTTTTCTTAAGATTTTTGTCATAGATATCAAATACCCTCCGGTAGTAGAAAAGAGAATCCTCCAGCCTTCCCGATGCCCGATATGCGTTGGCAATATTGAGGCAGCTCGTTCCGTAATGCACGGTATCTTTAAGACCTGCCCGCTCCATAAAAGGAAGAAGCTTTTCACAATAGGCTTCCGCCTTTTCGTATTGGGAGGTATCCCGGTAAAATCCGATTAATTCATTGATAATCGTAATGGCACTGCCCACATCCCCCTCTTTCAATGCCTGCTCAAGATATGTGGACAAATATTCTTCTATCCTGTCGCCCTGCCGATTGTCAAAAAGCAAATCCAGCCCCTTCATTATCTCTTCAATATTCAACGTCATTCCTCCCGCCTAATCAAATCCCTTTATTCCACAGAACTTCTTCCTTTAAGGCATTTTATGACTTCTTCTTCCCGGTCCCACTCATCATGATACTTGGCAGCAACAACAATCAATGTCACGCCCAGTTCGAGCGCAGCTTCCATTTTTTCCAGAAAACCGTTGGAAATACCAAAATCCTTGGTCACAAAATAACGTATATGGTAGTCCTTAAGCATGGCATAATTCATCAACTTGGAAAACGGTCCGGTCATCCCGATTAAATGCCGTTTGCAGATTCCCAGGCTCTCGCAGGCCTTTACGATTCTTCCGTTAGAGAGCACCCTCGAATACACTCTCTCTTCATAGTCCGGAAGCTCCGTATATTCATATAGCTCCAGTGCACCGGTTGCCGTCAGAATATTCCCCTCAGTTTCCTTCAGATATTCTACCGCAGCCTTAATGCTCTCCACAATGATAATCCGCTCACTGCTATTGTTTTTTTCCAATTCACCCTTTATCAGCAGTTCTCCTCTGTTGGCAAGCTCATTAATCGCCGCCAGTTCCCCTTTCACGGCCAGCTCTCCCTTTACCGACAGCTCTCCTTTCACCGCCAATCCGGTTCTCGGAATGGCCAGTTCTCCGTTTGTCTGAACAATCATCTCATGTTTTTGGCTGTTCTTGTTCTCTTCCTCATTGTCGTCCTGATTTTCCATTTTGACTACCTCCATCCTGATATTGAAATAATTCAAAGGCTGCCACACATTCGTATGACAGCCTTATATTCATGGTTATCCGACAAATTTAACTGCCGTTCCGTAAGCCATAACCTCAGCAGCTCCCGCCATGATCGCAGAGGTAGCATAGCGCACATTGACAACTGCGTCTGCGCCCAATGCCTGCGCCTCCTGCTGCATTCTCTTGGTTGCCAAAGCCCTTGCATCATTCATCATGTCATTATAGGCTTTAAGCTCACCACCTACCAGTGTCTTAAAACTCTGGGTAATATCATGTCCCACATTTTTGGTCTGAATCGTACTTCCCTTTACCAGACCCAGCATTTCCAGCTCCTTACCGCTGATATAATCAGTATTGACTAAGATCATCTTCCTCACCACTCCTTATCTCATTAATTCTTTGTATACACACAAATATCATTACTGCCGCCAAAGCAAAAGGAATCAATCCGAACAGCAGCTTCATCACGATTCCTGGCAGCACATCCAGTAAACAAATAAAATATAATAGAAAATAAATGACAAAAAACACGGTAATAATAATAGCTGCTGCTATTCTCCCTTTACGCTTTTCCATTCGTTTCTCCTCGTCATAACCTGTTTTATCTATTGACCAGAATCACTGCTTCTTGTCAATATAGCCCTGCGCCTTTAATAATTCCGCACACAGGACTGCTCCGCCTGCTGCACCTCTGACGGTATTATGGGAAAGTCCGACAAACTTCCAGTCATATACGTGGTCCTCACGAAGACGTCCCACGGAAATCCCCATTCCCTTTTCAAAATCGACATCGCATGACACCTGCGGACGGTTATCCTCTTCCATATATTGGATAAACTGCTTCGGTGCACTCGGCAGTTCAAGCTCCTGCGGAACGCCTTTATACTCCGTCAGCTTCTGGATTAACTGCTCCTTGGTCGGACTGCCCTTAAACTTCACAAACACGGCTGCCGTATGACCGTTTAACACGGGAACCCGGATACACTGGCAGGTAATCACAGGAGAATTTGCAGGTACAATTTCCCCCTTCTCCTCATCAATATGTCCCCATATTCTCAAAGGCTCTTTTTCCGATTTCTCCTCCTCACCGCCGATAAACGGGATAATATTCCCCTCCATCTCCGGCCAGTCCTTAAAGGTTTTCCCGGCACCGGAAATTGCCTGATACGTGGTGGCAACAACCTCATACGGTTCAAATTCCTTCCACGCTGTCAGCACAGGCGCATAGCTTTGAATGGAACAGTTCGGCTTTACCGCAATAAATCCACGGGTAGTGCCAAGCCTTTTCTTCTGAAAATCAATCACCTTCATATGCTCCGGATTAATCTCCGGTACCACCATCGGCACATCCGGTGTCCATCGATGCGCAGAGTTATTGGAGACAACCGGTGTCTCAGTCTTGGCATATGCCTCCTCGATTGCCTTAATCTCATCTTTGGTCATATCCACTGCGCTAAACACAAAATCCACGGTCTCAGCTACTTTCTCCACCTCGTTTACATTGTGGACAACAATATTCTTAACCGCTTCCGGCATCGGTGTATCCATCTTCCATCTGCCGCCTACTGCTTCCTCATAAGTCTTGCCCGCACTTCTCGGACTTGCGGCAATCGTTGTCACCTCAAACCATGGATGATTCTCCAATAATGCAATAAACCGCTGTCCCACCATACCGGTACCGCCAAGGATACCTACTTTTAATTTCTCACTCATTGCTAAACACCTCTTTTATCAGAATAATCGTATAATCTCCATAATAATACTCTAATCCGCAGCATTTAGCAAGTTTTTTCTCCCACGGATGATGATTTTTATCTCCCTTTAATGGCAATGGCAAATTCCACACCATTTTCGCTGTTACATACGCTGTAATAACCCTCGTGGGCATTTACAATTTCCCGCACGATCGCCAGCCCGACTCCTGAGCCCTGCTGTCCCCTGCTCCTCACTTTATCCACCTTGGTAAAAGCGTCCCAGATGTCCTCCCGGTCCTCCTCGGCGATATGGCTGCCCGAATTATACACGTGTATCTCATAATAGTCTTCATTCCAGCTGCCGGTTACCCGGATAACCGGATTTTTGTCTGCACTATGACCGGCTGCATTGCGCAGCAGATTGTCCACTGCCCTTTCCAGCAAAAGATAATCCCCCGAAAAGACATCTTTGCTGTCATAATTTTCCTGATAGGTAAACTCCCGATCCAGCATCTCATTTTCAAAGTGTGTACGCACACGGTCAAAGAAAGAATCTGCCTTAATCTCTTCCTTGTTCAACACCTCTATCTGCTGCTCGAACTTTGACAAATCCAGCATCTCCGTCACCAGCACATTAATCCGTCCGCACTCGTCCGATATCACGCCGCAGTAATTTACCGCCTTCTCCGGATTTTTGGCGAGAACTGCCTTTAAGCGGTCTGCATACCCCATAATCACTGCCACAGGCGATTTAATCTCATGGGACAGATTCCGCACCAGACGCTTTCTCTTTTCAATGTCGTTTTGCAGCACATAAAGATTGTTTTCCAGATGCTCTGACATGCGGTTAATCGATTCGCCCAGCATTCCCAGTTCATCCATGGTTGTCACCTCGACCTTGGCATCAAACTCCATATTGGATATGTGCTCTGCCACCGCCGTCATCTTCCGTATCGGCATTACCAGCTTCCGGCTGACAAAAAAGACAACCACTATACTGACCAGAATCAGAAAAATACCGACAAGCAGTTCAAGGATCAGTGCAGATTTCATTGCGTTTTGCAGGCTTCGGTATGAACGGGTCAGAAATGCATAGCGGTTATCGGCTACCTTTTGCATAACACGCACTTCTATCTTACTTGTATCCCCAATGGTTTTTGTCCATGAAACCGCTTTTCCCGAATCCAGCGTCTCCAGGCTGTCATCAAAATAACTGCCAGTTTTGGATCCTAATTTTCCCTCTGGATAATAACCGGTCCTTGTCGTATTAATAATATTCTTTTCCCTGTCCACTATCGTAATCCGTGTATTCAGGTTATCATTCATCTCTTCAATATACTGTAAAAAACTATTTTCAGTATAGTCGTCCCGGCCAGAGATTGTCTTCGCTATCTCCTTCATTTGCTGCATGCTGAAATAGGTAGAAAACGGAATCAGGAAAAAATAAGTCAATAAAAGATTAAATACAACAAAAAATGCAATCAGCGCTACTCCCACAAAGCACAATGTTTTTCCCAGTGATTTCGATTTCTTCATAATGCCTCCTCAAACAGATATCCGACACCTCTTATCGTCTTAATATAGCTGCCTGCCGGTCCGAGATTCGCCCGCAGCATTTTCACATGTGTGTCAATGGTCCGTATATCTCCCTCATAGTCATAACCCCATATACGGTCTAATATTTTTTCCCTTGAAAGAACAATATTCTGGTTGAGTACCAGCAATTCCAGCAGTTGAAATTCTTTGTTATTCAACGTAACCTCTTTATTGCGGACAAACACCTTATGCCCGGTCGGGTCAAGCTCCAAAATGCCAATCTGAATATTGTCCAACCCCTGTACCTTCATCAGCCTTAACAGATTTTTGACCCGCTCCACCAATATCTCATAGTGAAAAGGCTTACTGATAAAATCACTGGCACCATTTTGCAGGCTGGACAGCTCACTGGCTGAATCACCAAGAGCGGTAAGCATGATTACCGGCACCTCCGCCCGTTCCCTTATCTCTTCTAACACCTGCATTCCATCAAGCTTCGGCATCATGATGTCCAAAATCACCAGCGATATCTCCGGACAATCCCAAAATATATCCAAGGCCTCTTCTCCGTCTGCCGCTGCATAGACGTTGAACCCCTCCTCCTCCAATACCTCTTTCAGCAAATTCCTTAACAATTCATCATCATCTGCAATCAAAATACTCACCGCCATCATTCCGTCTCCTTAAGTATAATTTGTGCAATTTATTTTAGTCAAAAAGTATGAAAAATTGATGTAAAAAAGCCATATTATACAATCAGGTATAACATGGCTTTTGTGTATATATCACGCTTCAATCAGATCACTCTTACCTTTACCACGCCTTCGACTGCCGAAAGCTCTGTCTTAGCCGACTCGTCTACCGGAGATTCCACATCCAGAATCGTATATGCCCAGTCACCCTTTGATTTGCTGACCATATTGGCAATGTTAATCGACTTTCTTGAAAATACGCCGGTAAACCGGGTAAGCATATCCGGAATATTTTTATGGCAGATAACTACTCTGGCTGCCGTTTCACAGATTCCTGCGTCACAGGCCGGATAATTGACCGAATTTTTAATATTGCCGTTCTCCATAAAATCAGCAATCTGCTTTACTGCCATCATTGCACAGTTATCCTCCGATTCCTCTGTCGACGCACCTAAATGCGGCAGTGTGATCACATTCTCCACTCCTGCAATAGCCGGGTTCGGGAAGTCCGTCACATATCTGCTGACTTTACCGGAGGCAAGTGCCTGTTTCATGTCTTCATCATTTACCAGAATATCCCTTGCAAAATTAAGGATTTTCACGCCATCCTTCATCATGGCAAAAGCCTCTTTGTTCAGCATGCCCTTTGTGCTGTCAAGCGCAGGAACATGAATGGTAATATAATCACATTCTTTATATATTTCTTCCACATTGGTAATGTGCCGGATATGTCTGGACAATGACCATGCGGCGTCCACAGACACATACGGGTCATAACCGTATACCTGCATACCCAGACGGAACGCAATATTGGCCACCTTGGCACCGATTGCGCCAAGGCCGATAACGCCTAATTTCTTTCCCTGAATCTCATTGCCGGCATAATTTTTTTTCTGCTTTTCCACCAGCTTGGCAATCTCTGCATCGGAAGCATTCTCCTTAACCCAGTTATAACCGCCTATCAAATCACGTGAGGCCAGTAAAAGACCTGCCACAACAATCTCCTTTACTCCATTCGCATTTGCTCCCGGTGTATTAAAGACGACGATTCCCTTTCTGGCACACTCCTCCAGCGGAATATTATTGACCCCGGCACCGGCTCTGGCAATGGCGGCCAGCCCGTCCTGAAATTCAAGGTCATGCATAGACGCTGAGCGGACCAAAACCGCATCTGCCTCCTCTAAGCTGTCCACAATCTGATAATCATCTGAAAATAAATCCAAGCCGCAGGCGGCAATCGGATTTAAACAATTTACTTTTGTCATCATAATTCCTTCCTCTTCTCTTATGAATTTTTTGCTTCAAAATCTCTCATAAACTCAACCAGTTTTTCCACGCCTTCAATCGGCATTGCATTGTAAATGGAGGCCCGCATACCGCCAACACTTCTATGTCCTTTCAGGTTGACAAAGCCTGCCGCTGTCGCCTCTTTGACAAACTTGGCGTCCAGCTCCTCATCACCGGTCACAAAAGGCACATTCATCAAAGAGCGGTCCTCTTTTACGACGGTTCCCTTAAACAGCTTGGAAGAATCCAAAAAGTCATAGAGTATTGCCGCTTTCTTTTCATTGTGCACTTTCATGGCCTCAAGACCACCCATTTCCTTCACCCACTTAAATACCTTACCACATATATATATGCCATAAGCCGGCGGCGTATTGTAAAGCGAATCTGCATCTGCCTGCGTCTTATATTTCAACATAGTCGGTGTTCCCTCAAGGACATCATCGGTAATCAAGTCCTCCCGGATAATCACAACCACAACACCGGCCGGTCCGACATTCTTTTGCACACCGAAGAAAATAAGGCCATAATCCTCCACATTAACCGGCTGCGATAAAATATCGGAAGACATATCCGCTACCAGCAATTTCCCCTTTGTATCGGGAAGCTGCTTATAGACCGTTCCATAAATGGTGTTATTATGGCAGATATATACATAATCTGCGTCATCGTCAATCTCTAAATTGCTGCAGTCCGGTATGTAGGAAAAGGTTTTGTCTGCCGAAGATGCAACGGCCTTGGCATTGCCATACCGCTTCGCCTCCTCGTAAGCCTTCTTGGCCCACTGTCCGGTAATAATATAATCTGCAACACCGTTTTTCATCAGGTTCATTGGGATTGCCGCAAACTGCTGGGAAGCCCCTCCCTGTAAAAACAACACCTTATAATTATCCGGAACTTTAAGCAAATCCCTCAAGTCCTTTTCTGCCGTCTGAATAATCTCTTCAAATGCCTTTGAGCGGTGGCTCATCTCCATAACGCTCATTCCCGTACCGTTGTAATTCAGCATTTCCTCTGCCGCCTGTTTTAACACTACCTCCGGCAGTACTGACGGTCCCGCCGAGAAATTATATACTCTTTCCATTTTATATCCTCCTAAATATTTCTACATATTGTGCCTGTTTAAACTTCTTTTTTCCTTCCGGACATCTATTTTTCCAAATCTTCTTCGGAGAAGCATGTGGAAATCGGCTGTCCAGCTGCTACCATCGGCCATACCTTGTCGTCCTCGCCAATCTGTACATCAATTACACACGGCCTGCCTGCTTCCAATGCCTTTTTAAATGCGTCCTCAAATTCGGAAAGGGTGGCTGCCTTATACCCCAAAGCACCCATACCCTCGGCTACCTTGACAAAATCTACCGCATCATTTAATACCGTATTGGAATAGCGCTTCTCATAAAACAATGTCTGCCATTGCCGTACCATACCCAGCACATGATTATTAATCACCACCTGAATGATCGGTATGTTATAACGGGCTGCCGTCGCAATTTCATTCATATTCATGCGGAAACAGCCGTCACCGGCAATATTTACCACTACCTTATCCGGTCTGCCGACCTTTGCACCGATACATGCACCAAGCCCGTACCCCATTGTGCCAAGTCCACCTGAGGTAAGCAGCTGTCTCGGTTCTTTGTATTTATACATCTGCGCTGCCCACATCTGGTGCTGCCCGACATCTGTCGTAATAACGGCATCCCCTTTTGTCAGCTCATAAATCTTGGAAATGGCCGTAGGTCCGGTCAGAATATCAGTCGGATAAGTGTCCGGATATTTCTCCTTCAAAGCGTCAATCTCCTTAAGCCACGCCTGGTTATCCTTCTGCTCGATTTCTTTATTCAACCGGGAAAGAATCTCTTTTGCATCGCCGATAATACTGGCATCTACCACAATATTTTTATTAATTTCCGCTGCGTCCACATCAATTTGAAGTATCTTGGCATTATTGGCAAACTTCTTGGCATTACCGATAACACGGTCGGAAAAACGTCCGCCCACAACAATCAGCAGGTCAGAAGCCGTCACTCCAAAGTTGGAAACCTTTGTTCCGTGCATTCCCACCATTCCGGTGTAATGCGGGTCATTTCCGTCAAATGCACCTTTTCCCATCAACGTGTCACAAACCGGTGCGTCTACCAGTCTGGCAAAGGTTCTGAACTCTTCGCTGGCATTGGCAGCGACAACACCGCCGCCCACCATAATAAACGGTTTCTTCGCCTTCTTGATCAGTTTCACTGCTTCCTCTATATCGGACTCTTTGATTGTCCGGGTAACCGGAGCAATCTCCTCCGGTTTTTTGTACTGATAGTCTGCAAGATTAGCGGTCACATCCTTCGTGATATCCACTAATACCGGACCCGGCCGGCCGGTCTTCGCAATCTTAAATGCCCTGCGGATAGTATCTGCCAGTTCATGTACATTTTTCACAATAAAACTATGTTTGGTAATCGGCATAACCACGCCTGCAATGTCAATTTCCTGAAAGGAATCCTTACCCAGCAGGGAAACACCTACGTTTGCCGTAATGGCAACCAGCGGAATCGAATCCATATATGCCGTCGCAATACCCGTGACAAGATTCGTTGCACCCGGACCCGATGTAGCCATACAAACGCCGACCTTACCGGTGGCTCTTGCATATCCGTCTGCCGCATGGGACGCTCCCTGTTCATGGGAAGTCAATATGTGCGTAATCTCATCCTGATGCTTGTAAAGAGCATCATACACATTCAGGATGGTTCCACCCGGATAACCAAACACAGTATCAACACCCTGTTCTTTTAAACACTCAATTATGATTTCTGAACCTGTTAACTGTTTCATTTTCTATTTCTCCTTAACTATTCCGTAATAAAGATTCTTTTGTTCTCCATAATCCATCCTTACAATAATAAATCCAATCTATCCCATTTGTAAAGGAATTTTTATAACAATTCAGAGTCCATCTCGCAAAATCTTCTGTTTTCCCGGAAAATTTTTAAATTTCCAAAACTGCACCACGGTTGCCGGAAGTTACCATTTTTGCATATCTTGCGAGGTAACCGGTTGTCACCTTCGGCTGTCTCGGTGTCCATGCCGCCCGTCTCTTTGCCATTTCCTCCTCGGAAATATCCAGTTCCAGGCTATGGTTATCAATATCAATCTTAATGATATCACCCTCCTCGACAAAGGCAATCGGGCCGCCGACTGCCGCTTCCGGTGAAATATGGCCGATCGAAGCGCCACGGCTTGCCCCGGAAAAACGTCCGTCCGTAATCAGCGCAACCGAAGAACCCAGCCCCATGCCGGCGATAGCGGAGGTCGGATTTAACATTTCCCGCATACCCGGGCCACCCTTCGGTCCCTCGTAGCGGATTACCACGACATCTCCGGCAACAATCTTGCCGCCCTTGATTGCAGCGATTGCATCTTCTTCACAGTCAAACACCCTTGCCGGCCCTTCGTGCTTCATCATTTCCGGAACCACTGCGGAACGTTTCACCACGGAACCGTCCGGTGCCAGATTGCCCTTTAATACGGCAAGACCGCCTGTCTCACTGTACGGATTGTCGAGCGGACGAATGACCTCCGGATTCTTATTCACTGCGCCCTCTACCGCCTCACCGATCGTCTTGCCGGTTACGGTCATGCAGTTTTCATTTAAGAGCCCTTTCTGCTTTAACTGGTTCATAACCGCATAGACACCGCCTGCCTCATTCAAATCCTCCATATAGGTCGGGCCTGCCGGTGCCAAATGGCAGAGGTTCGGTGTCTTTGCGCTCACCTCATTTGCCAGTGAAATATCAAAATCAAAACCAATCTCATGTGCGATTGCCGGAATATGGAGCATGGAGTTTGTCGAACAGCCAAGCGCCATATCCACAGTCAGCGCATTCATAATCGCCTCCTTCGTGATAATGTCACGCGGACGGATATTCTTACGGTACATCTCCATAACCGCCATGCCCGCATGCTTTGCGAGCTTCAATCTCTCCGAATAGACAGCCGGAATTGTTCCGTTTCCCGGAAGCCCCATACCAAGTGCCTCTGTCAGACAGTTCATGGAATTTGCCGTATACATACCGGAGCAGGAACCACAGGTCGGACACGCCTTACACTCAAATTCGTTGACATCCTCCTCGCTCATCGAGCCTGCCGCATAAGAGCCCACTGCCTCAAACATCGAGGAAAGGGAAGTCTTATGTCCCTTCACATGACCGGCAAGCATCGGGCCGCCCGATACAAATACCGTAGGCACATTTACCCTTGCCGCTGCCATCAAAAGCCCCGGTACATTCTTGTCACAGTTCGGAATCATCACCAGTGCATCAAACTGATGCGCAACCGCCATACACTCGGTAGAATCCGCAATCAAATCCCTGGTAACCAGCGAATACTTCATTCCGATATGTCCCATGGCAATTCCGTCACAGACAGCGATTGCCGGAAACATGATCGGTGTGCCGCCTGCCGCTGCCACGCCCATTTTAACTGCCTGCGCAATTTTATCCAGGTTCATATGTCCCGGAACAATCTCATTATAGGAACATACAATACCAACTAACGGTTTTTCCAATTCTTCCTCGGTCATGCCCAGGGCATTAAATAAAGACCTGTGCGGTGCCTGCTGCATACCAACTTTTACATTATCACTTTTCATTCTTATCGTCTCCTTTTTTATTATTTAATAGTTCCTTCATAATATCCATAGATGCATCTTTTCCCTCATCTAATACTTTTTTCATGAGTTCTTCTTCCCCGAAGAGTTTATCGTATATTTCATTTAAGTCTGAACGGCTGTTCTCCTTTCTGATTGTATGGCAAATCCGGATTTCATCCAGGATAGAAAGTAAAATCCAAAGCAGAATCATACAAAATCCAAATTGTACTGCCCCGCTATGGGTGAGCATTCCAATCAGCAGGCAAGCCAATCCAACCACGCCAATTAAAAAATACCGTATCAGACATTGTACAACCCCAAATACAAAAAAAGCAAATGGTATTTTACGGTTTTTCATCCAGTTCACCCCCCTTTTGATAAGTTGTCCAATTAGAAGCTGACTATTTCATGAACCTGTCCGGAACGGTATAGCCATACGAGAGGAGCTTTTCTATATAATCCCTATCTTCCAGCCTTCTCCGGGATTCATCCATGTACTTTGCGTTTTGTTTATCCTCATACCCTGTTACAATCCGCAAAAAGACAACTGCACACCCGATTGTGCCAACGATGCCAATCACGATACAGCCGACTAATTTGATTGGATAATGCCCCTGCGTGCTTATCATCTGCCATAGCCATAAACTACAGGCAACCGTAGCTGCCAGAAATCCAATCATTCCCCACAGATAGAACTTTGCATTTTTCGAGCCTGGCACAAGCCCGTCAATGGCAACTTCTCTCCACCTTTTATCCAGGAACTCGCTTTTGCAATGGGGGCAGGTTCGTATCGGGCTGCCATACACCCATGCATTGCACTTTTCCCGAACTTTCTTTCCACACTTGGGACAGTTTCCTTCTACCCAGCCCATATTATCGCCTCCTATATCCGCTCCACAATCAAATCTCCCATCTGATCAGTGCCGACTAAAGTGGTACCCTCGGATACGATATCGCAGGTGCGGTAACCTTCCTTCAGAACTTTCTTGACCGCCGCCTCTACCGCATCTGCCTCCCTGTCTAAATCGAACGAAAACCGTAACAGCATGGCTGCCGAAAGAATCGTGGCAATCGGGTTTGCCTTATTCTGTCCTGCGATATCCGGTGCCGAGCCGCCGCTTGGCTCATACATGCCGAATTTTGTCTCATTTAAGGAAGCAGATGCCAGCATTCCAATCGAACCGGTCACCATCGAAGCTTCATCAGACAAAATATCGCCAAACATATTCTCAGTCAGAATCACATCAAACTGCGCAGGGTCTTTCACAAGCTGCATCGCACAGTTGTCCACTAACATATGCTCGACTTCCACTTCCGGATAATCCTTTGCCACCTCGTTTACGACAGCCCGCCACAATCTCGATGAATCCAATACATTCGCCTTATCCACGGAAGTTACTTTCTTCCGCCGCTTCATGGCGATATCAAAGCCGCGAATGGCGATTCTGCGGATTTCATCTTCGGAATAGGTCAACGTATCCATTGCTTTTTTCTTTCCGTTCTCTTCCACCGTCTTACGCTCACCAAAGTATAACCCGCCGGTCAGCTCCCGCATAATCATCATATCAAACCCTTTGTCCGCAATTTCTTCCTTTAACGGACAGGCACCCTTTAACTCCGGATACAGCAGCGCCGGCCTTAAGTTTGCAAATAAGCCCAGCTCCTTGCGGATTTTTAAAAGCCCTGCCTCCGGTCTTAAAGACGGCTCTAATTTGTACCACGGTGAAGTACTGGTATCCCCGCCGATGGAACCAAGCAGTACCGCATCCGACTGTTTCGCCTTTGCTACTGCCTCATCCGTCAGCGGAACCCCGTATTCGTCAATCGAGCATCCGCCCATTAAAAGCTGCTCATAACAAAACGTGTGTCCAAATTTTTCGCCAATCTTATCTAATACCTTCATCGCTTCGGTAACGACCTCCGGCCCGATACCGTCGCCTTTGATTACTGCTAAATGATAATTCATGTCTTTCTTCCCTTTTCTATGTCATAAATTTTGTACGATTATACATGTCTCCTGCCTATCCATCTGCAGTTCTTTTAGTAAATCCTGCCGCCTGCGACTTCCACACGGACGTCCCCGCTTCTCAAATCAGTTTTCTTCTTTTTGATATTTTTCTTGTTGATCGTCAATGTAATCGCCTTTGAAGAGCCGGCCGGCACTCTTATATTCCACATTTTATAAGTCTGCTTTGCAATTAGTTTATCATCTTGGTACACCTTAATGACCAAATTCTTGGCATAAGAAGTAGCAGTAGCAAATGTGTTAATTAAATGACCACTTATCACATAGTTCCCTTTCGAGTCCCTCTTAATTTTTTGAAAGCCTAAAGCCGCCTGGTTAACCGCATAGGCAGAAGCACTTGTCGGATAAGATTTCAATTTACGTTCATTTTTCTTTACCTTTATCTTACAAACTGCTTTCTTCCCATCACGTGAAGCTGTTACGGTTGCCGTACCTGTTTTTTTTGCCGTTACAACGCCCTTTTTATTTACCGTTGCTATTTTTTTGTTCGAGGATTTCCATTTGACATTTTGGTTCCCTCCTATGAGCTTCAATGTCTTTTCTGCCCCTGCTCCCAGTGTCACTTTTGCGCTTTCAAAGAATAATGGGTCATCTAAAAATACAATTTTTGTATTCTCTGAGTCCTTATACTTCTTATATATAGCCGAGTCATAATAGCAATGTAATTCACCTACACTGCAGGTCCAGAAAGCATCCTTGTCCAGTTCCACGTTTGGACAAGCCGCCACAAGCTTTTCAATACGTGTGGCATAAAATGCATACCCTTCAATCTTTATCAGACCTGCCGGTAACACCAGTTCCTTAATTGTCCCACCATGCGTAAATGCACTTTCCCTGATATAGAGAAGTGATTCCGGAAGTTTTACCGTTGTCAGTTCATCACAGCCCGAAAACATATCTTCAGGAATTTCTGTCCAGCCTTCCTCAAACGTCACTGATTCTATTTTTGCATTAAAAAAAATAGAACTTCCGCACTTTGTTACGGTAGCCGGCATAACAATATTTTTATCCTCCGCATAACCAAATGCAAACGCCTCTATCGTTCTTACCGTAGCCGGAATGGTATTATCCTTTAAAGGCCTAGCAAAATATAGTCTTTCTCCGAGAACCGATACCGGATATCCGGCAATGGTATCCGGTATCTTGTCCGGATTGCTGCCATCATAACTGACCAGTTTTGCCGTTCCGTCTGAAAGTACCTGATAGGTATAACCGTCTGCCGATTCTGCCATGGAAGTCTGCCCCACCATTATACCTCCCATGATTACCATACATACCGTATACAGCAGCTTTTTTAAACAATTACTTTTCATCTCTTCATCCTCTCCTTCGCTTTATGATTTGTTATTGATATAATTAACCAGCCCTTCCGCCTTGATAATCTCCTGCATAAACGGCGGAAACGCCTGCCCTTTGTACTCCGTGCCCTTTGTCTTATCATAAATCATGCCGGAATCAAAATCAATCTCCACCTCATCTCCTGCCTCAATTGCCTTTGCCGCCTCCGGGCATTCGATAATCGGCAGTCCGATGTTAATCGCATTGCGGTAAAAAATTCTCGCAAACGTCTCTGCAATCACGCAGCTGATACCGCTCGCCTTAATCGCAATCGGTGCATGCTCACGGGATGAACCACATCCAAAATTCTTGTTTGCGACCATGATATCCCCTGCCTGTACCCGGTTTACAAAATCCTTGTCAATATCCTCCATGCAGTTTTTGGCAAGCTCTGCCGGATCCGATGAATTCAAATATCTTGCCGGAATGATAACGTCGGTATCTACATTATCCCCATATTTGTGTACTGTTCCATGTGCTTTCATACTTTAACCTCCATAATAAACCATTGTCTACAGTCCGATTTGGCACGGACACGAAATCTTACCCGCCACTGCCGAAGCTGCCGCCACCGCAGGGGATGCCAGATAAATCTCCGAATCCACATGTCCCATACGGCCTACAAAATTCCGGTTCGTCGTTGCAACCGCTTTTTCCCCGGCTGCAAGGATTCCCATATGCCCGCCAAGACATGGCCCGCAGGTCGGTGTGGAAACCACTGCGCCAGCCTCGATAAAGGTTTTTAACAATCCCTCTTCCATTGCCTGTAAATAAATTGCCTGCGTTGCCGGAATCACGATCACCCGCAGTCCCTTTGCACATTTCCTGCCCTCTAATATCTTTGCGGCAATCCGTAAATCCTCAATCCGTCCGTTGGTACACGAACCGATTACCACCTGGTCAATCGAAATGTCCGGCACCTCACTGATTGGCTTTGTGTTCTCCGGCAAATGCGGAAATGCCACGGTCGGCTCCAATTTACTCAAATCAATCGTATAGGTTTCATCATAAAGCGCATCCTCATCCGCCTCATATATCTTATATTCCTTAACCGAATGCTCCTTCATATAAGCGATCGTATTCTCATCCACCGGAAAAATGCCGTTCTTGGCACCGGCTTCAATCGCCATATTCGCCATAGAAAAACGGTCATCCATGGATAAATGCGCAATACCGTCTCCAACAAATTCCATTGACTTATAAAGTGCGCCATCCACGCCAATCATACCGATGATATGTAAAATGATATCCTTACCGCTGACCCACTTTCCCGGTTCGCCGGTCAGGACAAACTGAATGGCTGACGGCACCTTAAACCATGCCTTGCCGGTTGCCATTCCTGCCGCCATATCCGTGGAGCCGACACCCGTGGAAAACGCGCCTAATGCACCGTAGGTACAGGTATGGGAATCTGCGCCAATGCAGGCTTCACCGGCTACAATCAAACCTTTTTCCGGAAGCAGGGCATGCTCAATCCCCATCTCCCCGACGTCAAAGAAATTCGTGATCTCCTGGTTACACGCATATTCCCTTACGCATTTACAATGCTCTGCACTCTTAATATCCTTGTTTGGCGTGAAATGATCCATAACCATGGCAATCTTGTCCTTGTCAAACACTTTGTCCGTCTTAAATTTCTCCATCTCATGAATCGCAACTGGCGTCGTCACATCATTTCCTAACACCAAATCCAAATCCGCCTCAATCAGCTGTCCCGCCTCGACCGATTCCAGTCCAGCGTGCGCAGCTAAAATTTTCTGTGTCATTGTCATTCCCATCTTAGTTCTCTCCTTTTCTCATCACGATAAATTAACTATTGCAAGTTTTGCAATATCCCTTGAATTCTTCATGCGATTATATTACCATGAACAAAGGTTCAGTGCAACAGCCAAAAATTTATCACCTTCTGCCCGGACTCCCCGCATTAACCACTCATTTTCTCCGGCACTGCACGGCATTACAGCACAATTAATACTTTTTCCGATTGGGATAATATACGGTATCCGTCCTTTTTCACCACCACTAAATCCTCAATCCGCACACCGAATCTGCCCGGCAGATAAATCCCCGGCTCATCGGTAATCACCATATTTTCCCTGGTGATGACGTCGCACTTTTGGGAAAACCGAGGTTCCTCGTGAACGTCCAGACCCACGCCATGCCCCAGCGCATGGCCAAAATATTCACCGTACCCCTGACTGCGGATATGCTCCCGCGCCAGAGTATCTACCTCCTTACAGCTGACTCCCTCGCGGATTCCCTCCAGCGCACAGCGATTGGCGTCTGACACAATCCGATATACCTTCTTCATTTCAGAAGTCACCCGTCCGACGGCAATCGTCCTCGTCATGTCCGAACAGTATCCCTGATAAATGCAGCCGAAATCCATCGTCACAAAATCGCCGTATTCGATTTTCTTGTCTGTCACCTGTGCATGGGGCATAGAAGAATTGGCGCCGCTGGCCACAATCGTGTCAAAACTAAGCCCGGACGCACCCTGCCGTTTCATAAAAAACTCCAGTTCCAATGCCACCTCAAATTCCGTCATTCCCGGCTTAATCACACCCAGTATATAAGAAAATGCGGCATCACCGATTTCCTCTGCCTTGGCGATTTTCAAAAGCTCCTGTTCATCCTTGACCATTCTGCACTGATTAATCGTTTCCTCTTCTGCACGAAAAACATAGCCCTGACACTTCTCACACAGCTTCATATATTGGGAAAGCTTCATCGAACCCTCCACGGCTATCTTTATCCCGTCAGTCTGCCCCTCTTCGGTAAAACCGATAGCACCCTCAGCTTTCAGCCTGTCAAACAGCCCTTTCACCGTTTCACTGTAGCCTTTTTTTTCCAGACGGATTAACACAATCCCCGGACATTCCTTTTCCACCTGTTCATAATAACGGGAATCGGTAATCAGATAACCGTTTTCTTTCCCGTCCCTTTCCTGAACAGTCATCACGAACATCGCTTCCCCGCCGGTAAAACCGGTATAATAATAGAGATTTGACGGACTGTCAATCAGCACGGCAGCCATCCGTTCATCCCGCACAGCCGTCCTCAAATAAGCTCTTCTTTTTTCAAACATAAGTGACTACCTCTTCTCTCATCGCTGCCATAATTTCCTCCAAATCATTGGAATTGGTATCAACGGACGCATCTGCGGCCCTCTCGTAAAGAGGTTTCCGCTCCTTCATCATGCTGCATATCTTCTCATAAGGATGAGCGCACTGCAGCAGCGGGCGTCCGGTGTCCCCTTTCACTCTTTCATAAATCACCTGTGGCGCCGCCGTCAAATAGAGCACACGTCCAAGCTCCTTCAGCAGTCTTGCATTTTCCTCCCTTAACGGCATGCCCCCGCCGGTAGCAAACACGGTGTTTGTCCGGCTGTCCCGCAGCTGCCTGAGCGTCTCCGTCTCCAGGCTGCGAAACGCCTGCTCGCCGTCCTCTGCAAAAATATCCGCAATTGTTTTCCCGGCCTGCTTCTCGATATAGTCATCCGTATCCAGAAAATCCATGCCGCACCGCTTTGCGAACTCCTTCCCAAAAGTGGTTTTGCCACTTCCCATAAAGCCAATCAGCACCACATTATCCTTTGGATATACACTGCGCTTTAAATCCACGTATATCTCTTCGACAATCTCCCTGGGCACGGTAATATTATGCCATAATTCATAGGCAATCACCCCCTGATACAAAAGCATCTTTAGCGCATTATATGCACGTCCGCCTTGTGCAGCCACCATCTGCATAAACTTCGTATTGGCCGGATTATAAATCAAATCGACGCCAATACTGACTTTCTGATAAAATGTCTCATCGTCCAGCACCACCTCCTCCACATTTGGCGATAGTCCAATGGAAGTCGCCTGAAAGACAATCAGTTTATCCTCCTGTATCCGGGAATAATCCGATAATGCCATCGGCACAATGCTGCACTGACCGTTTTCTGGCATACAGCCGGAAAGGTTTGCATTTTGCATACTTTCCGCAATCTGCTGTGCCTTTTCCACTGTACGGTTTAACAGATAAATTTTACCTGCCCCCTCCAGCATACACATATATACCACGGCCCTTGCGGCACCGCCGGCGCCGAGAATCACTACGGTTTCCTTTGCCAGCACAATGCCGTCCTCTTTCATCTGACGCTTAAGCCCCAGCATATCCGTATTGTACCCTTTATAGCCGTTTCGTTCCTCCAGCCTTACCAGCGTATTCACCGCACCAATCTGCTCTGCCGCCTCATCAATCTCCACTAAACTTTTCATTACCTGATTCTTATGCGGTACCGTTACATTCAGTCCGAGCACATTTAACGCATACGCTCCCTCTACCGCCTCTGCCAGTCCGTCTGCTTCCACTTTAAACGGGACATACACGGAAGAATGGTTCATCCGCTCACTGATTCCGTTATGGATGACCGGCGACAGGGTATGTTCCACAGGATTTCCAATCAGTCCAATCAATCTGGTTTTTCCGTCAATATTTATCATGCTCTCTTTCCTTCTCTCTATCTTCCATTTATCGGGCAGCTGCCTATTGCTCCGAGTCAAATTCACTGCGGCCAAGCCCATGCTTTTTGCGGTACCGCCACTTAACAAACCGTTCGGGAATACGCTTCAGGATAATCTGAATCTCCTCTTTAGGATTAATCGGCTCCAGCAGAATACTGAAAATTCCTGCACGGTTTGCCCCCCAGATATCGGTAAAAATCTGGTCGCCTACAAACAATGTGTCATCCGTATCCGTTCCCAGCCGCTTCATCCCTTCCAGATATCCACGCTTTGCAGGCTTCCACGCCTTATACACATATTCCACTCCCAGCGGGTCAGCAAATGTCTTCACCCGCTCCTCGTCATTATTGGAAATCAGGCATATGCCAAAGCCCAACTCCTTCAAGCGTCTCACGATGATTCTTGCCGCCTCATCCACCGGCTCGTCATGTGGAACAAGCGTATTGTCAATATCAAATAAGATTCCCCGGTATCCCTGTTCATAATATTTCTCTATCGGTATGTCTTCTTTTTTGTCGTAGTAGCAATTGGGAAAAAATAAATTCATCGCTGCCTCCTCATGCTCTTCCTGTTCGCATACCTATCATACCAGCATCCCCGGAAAAAAGCAACGGTGTGGACTTTTACACCCACACCGTCTCTACTATTTTTTAATCTTGACCGTCTTCTTCTGGCCTTTGTTCTTTAACAATTTTTTGTATGCGCTATATTTTTTCTTTGGTACTTTGATAACTGCCTTTTTATGGATTCCCTTAAATGCGTTCTTACCGACCTTATTCAATACGGTTGATTTAACGGTAATCGTTTTCAATTTTGAACAGTTATAAAATGCTTTTGCTCCAATCTCCGTAACCTTTGCCGGAATCGTAATCTTCGTTAATGCTTTACATCCCTGGAATGCACTGTCACCGATCTTTGTCAGCGTGGAACTGCCCTTAAAGGTGATTGTCTTCAGTTTTTTACAGTTGTAAAATGCTTTTGCTCCAATCTCCGTAACCGATGCAGGAATCGTAACGCTGGTCAATGACGTACAGCCGGAAAAAGCACCGCTCTCAATCTTGGTCACATACTGTCCCAATACCACGGTCTGAACCTTTTTATTATTGGCAAACGCACCCGCCGTTACTGACGTCACTTTATATTTTACTCCGTTTACTGTAACCGTATCTGGAACCGTGACCGTAGTAGCAGATGTATCGTTTATCTTATCCACCTTAACCTCGCCCTCCAAATCTTTCTGGGCTGGTTTTGTCACAACCACTGTCGTCTTAGAAGCACTGTCCTCCACAACAGCATTCACCTTAGGCGGAGTTGTATTCGGTGTATTCGGATTCTCATTTCCACCTGTAGTACCACTTGTGCCGCTGCCCTTTATCTTTATCTGTACAGTCACTTTTTGTGCATTGACACCCGCCGAAGTCTCTGTCGTTGCCGTAACATTCACGGTTTTATTTTTGGCATCAGCCTTTAAGATTGTCACATTTCCCCGTTCGTCGACAGATACAAATTCCGGCTCTGCCGATTCAAACACAATACCCCTGTTCGTAATCGTCGCTAACTGCGCAATATCCTCTACCGTCTCATTATACACGTTGGTACAGCTTGAAAATACGGAAAAACTGCTTCCCACTTCATTCCAGTTTGAGTAATCCTTCGGTACTGCAAGTTTCAGGTTATTGATATCCGCATTCACGACAAACCGGAAAGCTGTTCCGTAGTCAGGGTTATTCTCATAGCCCTTCGGGTACACGGTAATCGTCGCCGTTCCTACTTTTTTGGCAGCGAGATAGAATCTCATATTATTCCTGTTCGGTGTATTATTGGTATTCGTCGTATTTGCAGGTATGTAGCCCCCTTCCAGATATACCGCATTCGCACTGTTGCCCGGACAGAGTACATCCGGATTATCCGAAGTTACCACGACATCATAGTTATCAATGGCATTTTCAAAGCCCGCTTCCGCAGCCAAATCATAATAGCACTGGAAACCTCCCTTACTATTATTGCTTGCTCCCTGTATTCCGATACTGCCGTCCGCCTGTACGGAATCTTTCAACGGATTGCTGTACAGATTATCCTTATTGTTGGGCTGGTATGTCTTATACAGTTCCGGATGATATTTCATCTCCTCGATAGATATATTGTATACTGCAATACAGTTTGATGACGAAATGATCGGGTTGTCCTTATCGGCACAGTCAAATGACATACTGGAAGTAACGGCAAAGTTGAATTGACCGATCTTCAATGCCGTTATCTTTATCACATCGACATCTTTATTATTATATTTTTCCACAGGCGAGGTGACTAAATTTTCAAAATACTGCTCATCAGTAATTTTGTATTTCCCGCCCTCATCATTTGTCGCAGTTCCCCAGAAATACCCGTCTGTCAAACGCGCACTGAGTTTCAAATACTCCTGCACACTGCTATCCGCAGCGCCCTGACCAATCAGTGCCGTATTGATATTGGACAGACCCTTTTCATAAATATAATACGGAAGGGTTGTCTGCTTTCCTAACGGTATAACGGTGGTTTTCGGTGTGGTCACAGCAACGGTAATGGCATACTTATTGTCCTTGGCGGTATACGTATTGATGTTATTCACATTTGCTGCACCCTTAAATACTCCACGATTTACTGTAGTCGTTGCCGCAATCTCCAAATCTTTGAATTTGGGGCAGCCATTGATTGCATTCTCTTTGATATAGACAACGGAGTCACCAAATGCAGCCCTGGTCAAATTGGCACAGCCGGTCAGGACAGAAGACTCAATCGTAGCAACTTTCGTATTTTTAAGGCTAAACGTCTCCAGCAATGTATTCTGGAAAGCACCCGATCCGATTGTCGCCAGTTCAACAGCACTGCTAAAATCTGCCGTGCGCAGACCACTTTTCTGGAAAGCAGCCGATCCAATTTCCTTTAATTTGGAACCAAACACGGCATCCCCCAAATTTTCATCAGACATAAACGCATTAGCGCCAATCTTTTCCAGTTCCTGTGACAGGTTATTTTCTTCTGTCAATACCAGTTTCGTACATCCCTGAAATGCGTTATTCCCAATCTCCTTCAGCTTTCCAAAGCCTACTGTGGTAAGCTCTGTACATCCGTTAAAGCTATTTTGTCCGATCTTTGCCAAAGTATCCGGGAAGTTAATCTTCTTCAGTCCACCATTGTTCCAAAATGCATTAACACCTAATTCGGTAAGCGTGCCGAGATCAACATCGGACAATTTCGCCGAAGAAGCCAAATTAGCACTGCTAATGGCAAATGTCTTTTTGGAAGCTACAAAATTTGCAGCATCGGATTGCGGCAAAACTACTTTCGTCAGGCTATAGCAATCCTGAAATACTCCGGCTTCATTATAAGGGCTTTCCGCTGTTCCTGAACCAATTGTCTCCAAATGAATAAAATGGGATAAATCAGCCTCTTTGACACTACTCTCCATAAATGTACCTACCGACAGAGAAGTGACATAGTCTTTTTGCGGCAGTACATCCTCAGCGTTCACTATCTGAGAGCACTCAAGATACATGATTGGCGGTATTTCCGTCCATGGATTCTTCCCGGTCGAATCGGCCTGCCATTGCACCTTTTTCACACCGGTATTACTAAACAATGCACGCGCACTTCCGGCAACCATATAGTCCGGAATATAAATCGTACCGGCCGTTGTCTTACTCTTTGTTCCCATCGTATCAAAGTTTACCTGATCACTAAACGTACCAGTATTGATGAAAAGGGTATTCCCTAATGTATCCGGCAAAATCATTTTCTGAAGCTGTGCACTGCCTCCGTGGGCACCGTATGCCGAACCGATCTTAGCGTCCTTGCCTTCCTCATTGTCCTCTTTTATCATATCGCAAAAAGCAAAAGCTCCGCTGCCGATTTCCTGTAAGCCGGTATATTTCGATAAATCCCATGTCTGCGACATATTGCCGAAGAAAGCAAGCGTACCGATTTTCGTAATCGCCGCAGGGGAACCATCTCCATTCACTCCAATGCCAAATGAAGTAAGCGGAGCCCCATAAAAACAGTGTCTCGGTATCTCGGTAATGGATTGCGGAAGAACCGCTTTACTCATCGAAACACAGCCTTCAAAAATCATCTCTCCCAGTTCCGGAGCACCGCCATTGGCCATATCGCAAACCGTAATGGCAGGCAGGGACATACAATCGAAAAACGCACCGGTTCCAATCTTGGTCACCGAAGGTGAAAGCACATTTTCCGGCTGGCTGCCACATTGGATGCTCTCAAGCATTCCGTTTGTTGCGAAAGCAAACTTCTCAATAACCAGTGTTTCCCCGGAAGCATACGGTAAAACGATTTTCCCTTCCGCAGTTTTGCTGATCGCCCCCTGAAATGCACCTGTACATAATCTCCGCTCCACTGTGGAGGTACCGGTCACAGAAGCCCAGTTGATTTCTTCAATTACCGATGGCACAGACGTAACATTCCCGTCCTTTTCATAACTGCGGTAATAAAACGCACGGGTTCCAATTACCTTCACCGAGGCAGGAATACTCACCGATGTTAAATTTGCACAGTCAGAGAACACTTCGCTTCCGTAGTATTTTTTTGTTTTGCTGTTTGTCTTTTGATGCGTCGTCTCATCCTCTTGTATCGACGAATCCTCTCCACCGGCAGCAAGGGATAACACGTCCTGCTCGGAAGTTTTTGCATCTTTACCGACAAGACCTTCCCAAACGCCTTTCTTAATCGTAAACGCCTTATCCGGAACATCCTGAATACCAATTTGTTCCAGCTTATTCATCTTCAGCATAAAATCCGTATTCTCAATTGCCGTTCCTCTGAATGCGCAGTCTCCTATCTTTTTTACCTCGCTGCTGCTGCCTGCCTGACGCTGCTCGACCGTTGCCAGTGCGCTGCACCCGTCAAACATATAGTCCGGAATGGCAGTCAGTTTGGGAGACAGGGATACGCTTGTCATCTCTTTGTTTCCATAAAAACAGCCTTTGCCAATAGACTCAATCGTATCCGGAACATAAATCATGTTATTCTTGACGGTTCCCGATACATACATCGTGGAAAGTTCCGTACAGGCAAAAGCATATTCGCCTAATACTTTAACAGAATTCTTTTTCGGAAGAATAACCGTCTTTAGATTAACCGCTTTCGCAAAAGCCGATGAGCCGATATCTGTCAATGCCGTATCAGACAAATCAATAACGTCTTCCGCCAACTTTACATCACTAAAAGCGGAAGCACTGATCTTAACCAGACCGGTACCAAATGCCACTTTAACACCTTTTGAAGCATTTACTCCGGCAAAACTGAATGCCGACTCCGGAATGACCGTTATGTTATTATCAATGGAAATTTCTTCCAAACTCTTACAGTTATAAAACAAACCGGTTGCCAGTTCCAATACGGCACCATTTGAAAATGCCGGAAGGATTACCTTCTGAACGAGAGCGGAATCAAACACATTCGTTCCCACGGAGGTAAGACCGACAGGTAACGTATCCGCTTTTACCGTACTTGAACGCTGGGAAGAAATCTTGCTTAAGTTTGTACAATTGGCAAAGGCCCGATTTCCCATAACTGTCATGGTATCCGGCAGAATAATTTCCTGAAGCTTTGAACACCCGTAAAAAGCCCCATCACCAATCTTCGTTACCGTTAAAGGCATCTTAAAACTTTCAAACTGACATTCGTAAAATTCCTCCTCCGGAATTTCGCTGATGCCAGTCAACGCACTGATATCAATCGAAGTGGCAGCTTTAGCCGAACCTAATCCGCTTATCGACTTCACTCCACTGATACCGGTAAAATCCAATGTACCTGTATATTTCTTCAACTGCCCATAATTGAAATTGGCATCGGTAACACTACTGCCCATTTCCGCATTATATTGCTTCAAAACCGCCTGTCGAAGTGCACTGTCCGTAATTAACGCAGATATCTTAGTCTCGTCGGTGGGTGCTGTACTCCTTGCCATGCTTATTGCAGCACTCTCCGCAGCGACCTCTTCATCCTCCAAGCTCAGCATCATCGGCATCACATCTTCTTCCTCTACCGCCGAAGGTACTGCACTTTTTGCAGCGGATTCCTCTACATCCTCTAAATCCCTAAGCTCGTCCACCTCATATTCGGATAACACACTATCCTCAACACCTGCTTCAGCGTCCACAGCATCCTCCGTAGTATCTTCGGTCATCTCGTCTGCCGCAGCTTCATCCACATTCGATTCTGCTGCAAAAGAAATTGTGCTGAAACCCCATGACGAACACACCATGCAGAATACCAACAATATACTCAGCATTCTTTTGAACTTTCTTTTCATCATATTCCCTCCTTAACTTTTTCATCTATACGCATAAGAAGCGGTCAGATAATTGCATTTCTGACCACTTCTTTTTCCCTGATTACACTTGGTACTTCACTCTGTCCGACATATCCACAATATTGATTTCTATGTCTGTATCGTTTAACGTCAGATCCCACAGGGTAGGAATCAGTTTAATCTTAATTCGCTGATAAGCCACTTTACCCTTTCCGTCTACTGCTTTGATTACGATGTAAGTGTAATTACCATAGCTTTCAAAATACTCCGGTTTCAGCTTAAGGTTCTTATACCCGCCATCCTTCACTGTACCGTCATCATTCAGTTCCAGACGAAGTTTTGCCAATGCACCTGCTGCCAGATTCTTACTGTCATCCGCCGTCGTATTGTACTGCGCAATCATCACATGATATTTATCATTTGAATAGTCATTCAGATAATCTCCGCCTTCCGTACCATAATTTAAATCATAATATACATACACTTCTTTCAGTGTTGTCTGTGAATTGACTTTCACTTTGAAATCAAACTGCGGAATTTCATCTTTTTCATTGACATTGTAATAATACTTACCTTCATTGTCTAAGAAGATGTTTCCTTCCTTCTTATTCTTCGTTATCTCCTCACCGTCTGTATCCGGCTCATGCACGGTAATTCTTGGCTTGCTGGCCGCATTACGAACGGAATTGACAATGACATTGATGAACAATCGCCGCTCATCATTGTTATCACGTTCAGGACCGGTGACCACAGAATGTCCGGCACCGCAGTAATAAACCGTTCCCTTAGAATACAGGAAATAGGAATCCATACCGTCATGCGGTGATGCCGCAAACAGGGAGCCGCCTTTTTTCGTACTCAACGTCGAACCGGCCGATAACGTATACCATACTGCCACATCTTTATCTTCCATATCCAATGCATAAGTCTGTGCATGGGTACCGGTAATTCGCAGCTCGGTACTGATCGTAAACGGATATACCGTGACAATTCCCTTGTTCACCTGTGAGGCACCGTTTGTTCCGTAACATGCCTTTCCACCGGATGAGCTATCCCATGCTAATTTATAACCCTGATTCCAGTGAATCGCATCCTCAAAATCATACTCAACATATTTGTACGGAGATGAATTCAACTGGCTGGTATTAAACAGTAACGCCGAATCCGTCACGCCCACCGGTGAATTAACTCCCAAATTTGTATAGGATTGCCACCCTGTTTTTGTTCTTATCGACTGCTGCCATTCATAGATATTCGTCGTCGTCGACCGCTGCGTCCAGAAATACAGGCTGCTGTCCGCTGTGGAGAATTTCCGGTAGCGGATATCGGAGGCATCTGCCGCTGTCTGTGTCAACTCAAAGACCGCCTGCCCGTTCTGCACCGTTGTCTGTGCTACCTGATTTCCCTGTCCGCCCCAATCATTTGCCGTATACAGCGCAACCGGTGTACCGTCCGGCTGGTCGGAAACTACAGTTAACTGCACTTTTTCTGAAATATCTGTATGGGTTGTGCCGTTTGTCTGTGATTTTAAGTCCGTTGACCATTCTTTTCCTGCCACATCCAAAGTGATGTCCGTATCCGATACGGTTACCTTAACCTCTCTTCCGCCGTTAACATATACAAGATAATTGTTGGCTGCAACGTATGTGGCCGTACTCTCCTCCACCACATGGAAACGGTCCATGCCGAAAAGACTTCTCAAATTATCCGTAAGGTTTACCGCACCTGCATTCGCATATTTGGTCGTGGAATCATGTGTATTCAACATACTTCCACCCTTATCCACATAAGTCTTCAACTGTTCACAGGCTGTTGCGCTCAAATCCTTACCGCCAAAGTCCTCTGCAAATCCGAGGACAATCATATCATAATTGGCATTCAGCCATGTTTCCCCGGTACCTGACCTTCTCATGTAATATCTATACTGCTGCCGCAGTTTCACCACTTCATCATATTTCGCAATATACGCATTGTATGCGTCCTTCAACGACTGTGGTACATTCGTACCGTTGGAGAATGCGTTATTATACATAAAGAACTTATAATAATCGCCGGAACCCTCAACCGGAACACCGTCCTTCTCGTAACCGATAATCTCGTTAATATAAGATTCTGTTGTCATCCGGAAACTATTATTTCCAATCATCTTCCTTAACTCTTCTTTGAGGACATCCTCTTCCGCCGTTAATTCCTGCAGCTTTCCGTATATCTCACCGGCACCGCTTCCATCAGAGGAGAGCAGGTTCTCCGCCATCTGTTCATAGGCTTCTGCCGTATCCTCGTCATTTCCCTGTGCATAGGTGACAGCATCCTCAAACTCGTCAAGCGTCATAATTGTCAGGTCAAAATCATAATCATCTGCTAATACATCTGCAAGATTACTCTCCCAGTCTTCTTCTCCTACACCGGAATCGTATTTGGGAATACCAAAAACGTGCTCATGGAGACCGACATTAACACCGGAAGTCTCTGCGTAAAATCCCGTAGTATTCTGTGACAGACTACCACCGTCAATAATATTGTAAAATGCCGGCGCCTTAACCATCTGGCATTCCTTACAGAAATACAGCGAATGTCCGTCATTTTCACCGTAGTTCGTGTTCCCGCTATGATTATCCGTCAATCGGTAAGTACCTACCACTTCCCCTTTCTGGACATTCTCATCCGTAACCAGCGTCCGGTCACCATATACCGGCATAAGCTGCAGAATGCGGACTTCCTTCTTATCGACATCCTCTTTCCGCGGATAGTACGCATACCCGGTCGATACTGTGCACGCTTTCGTGCCCTCAATATTGGCAACAACTTTCCAGCTGATTAAGCCGTAGAAATCTTCGTCCATATCATTATAGGTCAGTGTGGTCGTCTTTGCCACGCCGTCTGCATCCTCGGAGTAGGTGTAAGTTTTCGTATCCGCCAATTCATTGGCATCGGTAAACTCGCTGTTACCGTTTTGGTCGATAAACAACTGCAGTGTCACCGGTTTGGATACATCGTCACCGGCGGGTTTTGCATAAGCCGTTACACTTAAAGTTCCCTCATTATAACAGGACTTGCTTCCCTCCACATAATCCTTAGGACAACTGGTCAACACAAGTGAAGGTCTGTTCACCGGTGCATTCTTATAGGTCTTAACTAGGCTCTCACCGGTCTTTTGCTCAAATACCGTAACCTCATCGGAAAGCGTATTCCCGTAATCCTTTTGCAGATTGTCTGCCTTTGCCAAAGCCGCATCGCTTGTGGCATCTAATCCCCAGTTGATTGCCGCACCAGGTGCCTCTCGGTTTGTGTAAGCGGCTTCCAATAAATCGTACATAAACGAATCCGGATCGATATTTTTCAGGCATAACTGGGCAAAACGGTCATCTTTGACATTATAGGTCTCGATAAACGCATCCGTTACTTTCTTCTCAAAGATAATCGGCATGCCTGCATTCATATATTCCAATAACTCGTCTAACTTTTTCTTGGTCAGGTCATTACCATTCAATTCAGCCATCGTACCCTGTTTGTTGTCAGATCCTGCCACATAGCCGTAAGGCTTGCTCATATCACCTGTCACATTGGTATTATGCGTAGCCGATACGCGATAAAACTGCAGCTGACCGGTATGGGTATACATATCAAAAGAAGTGAATACATCGTTCAGACTTGATGTCGTATCCTTTGTACCGTTCAACAACAAGGATGACATACTAAACGGCTTTAATGCCGAATTATTTCCACCGATATAGACCAAATCATATGTCTCTAACACAACTTCCTTTCGGGAGATAAACTCCTCCGTGGACATCTGGTCAATCTCGATCTGGTTCATTGTCAATGCCGTGGTCGAATACTTCTCGGCATACTGCTGTGAAGCATATACAATCTTCGCCTTGGAAAGTTCAAATGCGTAGTATTCCGTTCCCTCTTCTACCTCGTCGCTGGTCACTCCCCGCAGCACTTCCGACGGTTTTGTATAGTAATTACCTTTTAAGCCAAAGTCAGTTATCCTTGCTTCAGAAATATTTGGCTCACTTTCAGCCACCTGCAAATCAATCGGATAACAGGGCTGCAGCTCCAATACCCGGAATTTCTTACCGCCTTTACCGCTGGTACCGTTTCCGCGGTAATCACCGGAGTTAATAATATCGGCGATTCCTTTGGCCGAAGTGATGCCTGATTCCCCTGCTTCCTGTAAAGAGTTAAAGAAACCATAGGATGCAGCAAATACATTGGAGTATCTGGCAACTCCGCTGTTACTGATTAACAGGTCCATCAACTGTAAGTAGTTATTGGCTCCCTGCTCAATTCCGCCACCGCCGCCACTGCCTGAACTTAAGTCATAGTCGTATAAAATATAGGCACTGGATTCAGAAAGTGTTTTTAACTTTGAATAGATATCTGCACTGATCGTAGTTGCCATGATATCATTTTCCAAAAGAATAAAATCATAATGTTCATCTAATTTGGCCGTCGTCAGTGCAGCCGGTGAAATCACCTCATAACTCAATTCGGACGGTTTGCCATTACCATAATAAGCCCAGTTAATGATATCGGCGTCACTGTTTCCTCTCATTGCGCCGCCCATTCCTGAGCTACCGTCACCGTTTGTGACAATTAATACCTTACCGTTAGCCGCTTTCAAACTAACATCATAGCTCAGATAGTAGGAATCCTGACGCGTAAAGAATGACTCTGCACTTGCAGACCGGGTATAGGTATTGGTCGTTTTATTCAATTTACCCCATAAAAACGTCCTAAATCGAATATGATTATTTTGAATCACTTCAATCAAGTCCGAAACTTTCTTGCTGGTTACTACATTGCCCGAATCATTTTTTGTCACAAAATCCATAATAATCGGCTTGGAATTCGCAGTTGCATAAGTCTTCAGGTAATTGAGTACCTCCTCACTCATATTACTGCCACCGTCATAAGCCGTATAGCCGGGACTGCTGACATAGATTAAATCCGCACTTTCAAACAGGTCTCTCAAATTCTCCACACCTGCAACGGACGAAGATACACTGTCGTCCAAAGACGTTCCCGGTCCTACCGACACGGTATCCACATTAATCATATTGGCAGCCATAACACCCTTTGGTGTTTTCTCACTGTTTTCATCAATTACATAACGTTTAAACATCCCACTGCTGACATAGCCGGAAATTGTTGATGTCGGATTGGACATCGGTAAGATTTCCACAATATTCATTGCTTCAGCAGGGCTTGCATTGGACGCTTCAATAATAAGGTCAATATTACTGGTGTAGTCCGTCGCAACGGCAGCCCCTCTTCTACTTACATCGGAACTGATTTCGTTATTATCTTTTGCACCATTTCCCGGTGTCGCAATAGAATAAGAAATCACAGAAGCCGTAATAATCATGACTGCCAAAACAGATGTAATTATAAAAAGTTTTTTCTTTGACATTTTCTTTCTTCCCTTCTTTTCTAATTCTATTCTGGTGTAGATTCCTCATCACCACTGTCACCAGTTCCACTTCCGCCGCCGGTTCCACCGCTTCCGCCGGTATCTGCCTTCTTGTAAGAATTTTGAGGCCGCACGGTCAATACGGAGGAATTTCTGAAATTAACCGTATTCGCTGAATTAAACATATAACCTTTTATCTCAAACAACGCATCCGTCAACAAAGCATTCCCTTCCGCATCTGCCGACAGATAAAAATCCACCATATGGTTCGTCAGCCTGCCGTTATCGTCCGACAATGAATCGACAACCGCCTTTGCATTGGCAAACCGGTCTGTCGTGTTTCTGTCTACTGCCGATTCATCCGATATACGCCACATATAAATCGCATTATTGTCGTAGTCAAAACGATAAATCACATTTGCCACCTTTTCTTTGATGGTACCGTCTGCCAAAACCTCCGAGACTGCATGCTCCAGATAAATATATGCCGGTTTAACATATATATAGGTGTCCACACCCGATATATCCTGCTTCAGCACCCGGAAAGAACGAACATCCACCTTTTCTTCCAAATCGCCGGTTAATGGATAAAGAGTGTCCTTTTTTTGACCGACTAACTGATAAGTGTCCATATCAATTATCACTTTGCGTTCATCCGGACTGGAAACCGTATTTCTGACATAATTTCCATAATTGTCCGGCACAAAATCATAATTAACTTTCGCCGCCTTATCCTGGGTCAGATCTGCAGTAACTGCATCGGAACTCGTCAACGAATCCTTTCGGTTACCGTCACTTTTGCTTATCGTATAAGCGGTGTCCTCAGCCGTAACTACTCTTACATAATTAGCCTGCATAATACTGTCGGTTATATTCTGCATAACCTCATTCGCTTCCGATTGAGCCTTTAAATTATGCTGTGCTTTCTTATTTGCGCCTGCGGTAGTACTCATAAACTGGACAACCATCAACATAATAATGGAAAGCAATGCCATACTAATCAACAACTCAACTAAAGTGAAGCCCCGATTCCTATTCACTTTTTTACACAATAGCTCCACCCCCTCACTTTATGTAATGGTTACCTGTTACAGAATCCAAATACACTGTCGCCACGCACCTGCCGTTAAATAAAATATTATAGTTGCCTGAACCAAAACGAACTGAACCGTTTGATTTGTTAAACTCAATAATCATATTGGTGGTATCGTCCACGCCTGCAATATCACAGGCCGTCGAATCAGTTGTATCATATTCAATTTCAATAATTTCAGGTAAAGTTGCCTCTGCTGTATTAGCGGTTTTTTCAACAAACGTATTTCCGACGTGATAGCCAAGAATTAACGAATAAGTTCCTGCTTTTGCATATGTCCCATCTGCATAAGTAACCTCACTGTCATTATACCGTATCTGCATACACAACCGATCCGTCTTGGCCTCTGATAAAGCTCTGGTCTTGACGAGTAAACTTCCGATTTGGTCACTTAACGTCGTTGCTGCTGCATTGTATTTCGCCTGTTTGATAATTCCTATTGTCACAAATGACACTCCGGACAGTATTACAATTATAGCGAGTACAATCAACATCTCAATTAACGTATACCCATGATTCTTCTTCATACCATCACCGCCTAATCTACATTCTTCTTCCAATTTCGCAATGAAAGAATATCTTCAAACTGGACAGCACTTACACTCTTCATCGAAACAGTCGCCGTTTCGTCAGAACCTACCGGCGGAACATACTGCGATTCAAATAAGCGGAAGATATCGCACACAAAACCAAAGTTCTTTGTTGCACTCTCTCCTCTTGAATTATCACATTCACGAAGAATGCTCTTAATAATCTCTTCGTTGGCGAGGAAACTCATGGAAGTCTTTCCGTTCACCTTATCAAAATTATTGACAATGATTTTACCGCCTGTGACAATCAACCCTTCAAATTCTTCCACATCCGTGCTGAACGTAACATCCCCTTTCGCTAAAACAATACCTCTGACTTTACCATTTCTAAACGGTGTAGAATAACTGTTCTCGCTCTTATCACCTATCTTGCATGACGCAGCCCCGATTTTCACATCCCCGTCGGAAACCCATACGCCATATCCGGATTGCAGTGCACAGTATTGGCTGTGTGAATCCAGCAACTCGAAGTTAAAATAATGATTGATCGGCGTAATGACTTCTTCGGCCAGATTATGTGCCTCTGTCACGAACTCGCCACTCCTACTCGTATTGGATAACAGCCATTTCATTTCTTTGTACTGCATCTGCAACTTTTCAGATACTCTGGAAGCCAGCACTGCACTGTCACTTGTTGTCGTATCTATAGCCGCCTGTACGTCATTGCCCTCTTCAATCGCTTCATTAATGTTAGACGCTGCTTTTCTCAAAGGCTCAATGTTATTACTGTTTGCCACAATCGTAAACGTATCGCCCACTTTTGACGTAATTGCCGAATTTGTATAAATATTCGCATAGGCATCCGCCGCCGTATCACTGCTTACCTTTAACATCTCAACCTGAAAATATTCATAATCCGTGATATCAATCAGCCCGTAAGATTCACCCTTTGTTGTTCCGTCCTCACCTGTGGCCGTCGATTCATCAAACAGTGCGGCATAATCCGCAATAAACTGGTTCATTACATTTTTGTCTTTGATATCTGCCTTTGAAAAATCCAGAAAATAATATTTCTTTCCGGAAATTACCGTCTTAATCACCGGTATCTTATTAAAGTCGGACCATATTCCCTTATAGACATCAAGCTGTCTTAAATGAGAGGGAAGGCTCAGCCACAGACCGTCTTCCTTATCGTGTACCGTCCAGTTCGGAATATAGACAAGCTGATTACTTTTCACGGAAATCGCTTCACCGGTACGGTAATCCTGAATCGGTGTCTTTCCCGGAGTCTGTGAATCATTGTCTATCGTATAATTATCTTCAATCTCTCCGTCTTTTGTCTGTGTAGTCGGATAACTGTCCGTCTCGGATTTGACTTCATCGGTCATCGCCTGCGTCACAGCACCGTTTTGTACTGTATAGCTTACCGTCTCTGCATTTTCCGACTCTTTTGTCGTCTTTGACACCTCGATATAAGCCTGACCTGCTACATATAACGCATTCGTCAGTGAAAAGTCTAAAGTTGTATTCTCTCCGTTTAAGATAATCGCACTACTGTTATAGTGTGACTGCCCCTTTACTCCCTGACCATCCGTAATTCCGTCATCGGTATCCTTTGTAAATTTGCGCATACCATTCTTGATGGAAGCGTCGGTAAAGGTTCGGTTATCCGTCGACGCATAGTTATAGCCAAAATACTGTCCATTCAATAACACATTCGACGAATTGGCATTCACTTCCAGGTCATCATAAATATAGGCCTTTGCCTTCATGTTAATCGAAGCACCCTTTAATTTGCTTCCGTCAATATTTTGCTTCAGCGAATAACCGTCTAAGACAATTCCATCAGCCCACACATCCGCATAATCCACGGAAGAATTGGCAATCGAAGAAATGGTAATATCCGCACAGTTGATTGCTGCAATTGATCCCGGAACAATAATCCGGTCGGATGCCATTACCACGGTAGCCCCGTCAACATAAAATCCGGAATACATACTGTTTGCATTGACGCCATCCATATCTTTCAACCGATTCGCATCATAAGAATTAACTTTTTGTATTTGATCGGATGTCACGGTTGTAGCAGCGCCACCTACCGTCACCGTATTCCCCGGATCCTCATTATAAGTCTTGTTGTAAAAATCGGATGCTGCATATACATTGCCCGTAACATTTACTTTGTTGCCCAGTGCCGTCTTGCCGTCTTCACCGGTAATTTCCACACCCATATCTGCAATCATGGAAAACCCGTATAAATCACTTAAATCTGAAGAAATGGTATTAAAGCTTACATCAAATTCAGGCTTTCCAATAACCAAATCTGTCGTCATCGTCTGAATAAACGTATCCGCCGATGCAACTGTCGTACCGTAATCGTCCGAATCTTTCTTAGACCTCGCATTAACCGTACTGTACTGTGCTTCCCGCTTTAAGATAAGATTGCAGATAGACAGATCATCCTGCGTCTTCACAATCTTCTCCACCGTCAACTGCACGCCCTCTTTTCCTGATTCGGAACCGTCATCATAAGCATAACTCAAAAAACCTATCAAGTGATTCTCAATATTCGCCTGTGTGCTGTAGTCATCATCCTTTTGCACAAGGTCCATAAACGTATTTTTGAGTATCTTATTCGCCTGCTCATTGTCCATTGTCACATAGGAACGGGTACTGGTATCATAGTATACCATAACTTCCAACGTGTCATCATATGCTTCATTCAAATGTTTCATGGCGTCTCCGCCGACACCTGCGTAGATTTCATCCATCGCCTGTTCAAGATAATAGAAATTATCTCTCGCATTGATATCATACGCTTTTAACCGATAACACAAAGCCACTGCAACCAAAATTGCCGCCACAAGGATTGCAAGAAAGGAAATTGTTGCAACAACCATCACAAAACTGTTACCTTGATTCCTGGAATTACGTCTCTTCTTCTTCATCAAGTTTCATTACCTCCCTTCGTTCCCTGAAGTATCGGCTGGTCAACATTGATATCAATTGCGCCATCCGATTTTTTCTTAAGCCACACTCTCACTTTGTATAAACTTCTGTTCTCCTCCGTCGCTCCATTTAACCATCCTACCGTTGCGTCAAAAGCGCTTCCTGAACAGAGCGGCTTATAACTTTTCACCTCACCGGAAGACAGCCCGGCATTGATGATATCCTGAAACTGAAGGAGTTTTGCATCAACTGCCGACACCATTCCACCGGCACTCTCTTCACTGCTGATCAGACTTGCCTGCTTATAGCACAAATGATACAAATCCGATTTCTGATTGGGCAAAGTGTTGCCAGCACTGTCCGAGTTATTGCCGATATTGTGATAAACCTTTATATTTTTCAGGTCTTGTGCATAACTCACTGCGGCAGCTATATGGATTTTAACATTTTCACGATATCCTCCGTTCTTAACCTCTTCCCGGTAAAGAACTTTGCCTTCTTCTCCCTCTTTCAAAGAATTAGAAGCCACAATACGGTCTGAATAGGTCTTGGCAATCTCTACTAAAAACACATTTACCTCAGTTGAAGTCAAATCGGTAGTATCCACAACAATATAATCATCTGCAGAATAATCGTTATTGTAGTAACAAGGATTATACATCAAATAAATATTCGGCAGCTCTCCTGTAAACGACTGTGCATACGGAACATACTGTACATGGTTATCCGTCCCCAGTGACGAATTATAGTCTATATAATCCACCAGGCATCTGACCTGAAAACCAGCGATCGAGTCACCTGATACTTCTATCGTTGTCAGCCGGGAAGCCGTGTCTCTTGCAAACAGGTCAACTCCGGTACCCTCTATCTGCTGCTGATATCCTGTTTCATCCACTTCTTTTAATGCCTGAAGTTTCTTTGCCTTAAACGCTTTGGAAGCTGCCACATCATAATTCAGGATTGTTCCATCGATCAACGCCACTTTATTGTAATCAATATCTTCAACAATACCTAATGCCAAATTGTTGGGATCCACAAATGTAGGATCCGCTATCTGTTTCTGTACATAATATTCATTGTCAATTTCAATTGCATAAGAATAGGGTGTCTTTTGGGTTCCTAAAACAGTATCTCCCTGTATGAAGTATCTGGTCTGGTCAAGTTTTTCATTGCTTCCAATCGTGCCGTCACCATCCAAATCTGCGGGAATAATCCTCCGTTCCTTCGTTCCCGGTTGGAAAGTGCCACTGGTCGTTCCGTTTTTCAAATAGTAATCTTCATCCCGTACTTCATCAATAGGCACAGCCTTTACATGTTCCATCAGATTCTCGGCAAACTCATTACGATACTGTAATTCTTTTGCATCCGTTGACATATTCAACGAAGATATAATTCCCGAGACAATCGGCATCATCAGTAACATAAAGATTGTTAACGATATTAAAATTTCAACTATACTGAATCCAGTATTTTTTCTTTTTTTCATGGAACAATCACTCCAATCTACTTATACACCTTAACAGATCCTGTTGTACTTGCAATATCCACACGAGGGGATACACTGTCA
>JAMPAW010000149.1 GCA_023666975.1 Clostridium sp. | reverse complement strand
GGCATATGGGAATCAAGGCGGCAGGCTGCGGGAACTTAAACGCACATGGGAAAACACTGGTCTATGCGGATGGGAAGTTTTATGTCATAGTGACAGGTTACAATGTGCCAAAACCACGTCCGTATGCGGTTTATGAAATCAGCGGTGCGGCTTTGGAGGAACTGGCAAAAGAAAACAACTTTGATTTGGATTATTTCCGTCAATAGGGGGTGGGTATATGGATTATATAACAGATGAATTGATATCTGCCCGCACCGGTGAGCCGCTGGAGGCGAGAATACGCAAAAGTGAAAAATTCCAACAGCAGATGAAGTCTTTGCACAAGGTGTCACAGGCATTTGCGAAAGATACCAGTATTTCAAAGAAAGACTGGAAATTGTATGACAGGCTGGAAGATGAATGGTCGAAATATGATGCCGCATATGGAGAGGAGGCTTACCGTCTGGGATTTGAAGACGGGGTGCAGTTAGCGGCAGAACGGGAGATACGGTTAAAAGGTTCTGTCTTATCCGTTAAGGACATGACACATCTGGTTTATATGTATGATGCAGTTAAGCAACTGAATAACCTTCTGCTTGGGGCATGGGATATACATGAGAGGGACAGCGGCATACTGGAGGAACTGGACAGGGTATGTGATGTTATTGAGGATGGTGTCTGTGCAGAGATAAGGCTGCGTGGCGAAGATGAAATGTATGAGTGCCTGACGGACATCATAGACAGGCAGGAAGTGCCACCGGAGGAACGGGCAAAGAGGCTGACGGAGTTTAATGGTGGTAAACAGAAGTAGTACAGTTATAATCAGGGTGGGAGAAAATATTTTCACAGGGGAGGAATTTATTTTGGAGAAAAAGGATATGGCATTATTGATAGAGGTGGAGGACACATTAGGCGATATGGATAAAGCACTGGAGCAGCTTGCCGGGCATGGACACGCCAGCGGGGATTTTATCAAACTGGATAATGTGTTTGATGTAATCCACCGCAATTCCCATGAGTATTATGCCACGGATGAAGATGACCGGATGCAGTTGTTTTTTCAGATTCTAATGAGCCGGGAAAAGTCACCGGAGG
Source organism: Clostridium sp. (assembly GCA_023666975.1). Next base: position 7,268 of record JAMPAW010000149.1, on the reverse strand, counting down.
AACGGGCTGACATTCTGATGAATGGAACGGTACGGATAAAGTAACTAAATGAGAGGTCTGGAGTCAGTGTTTTATGGAAGATTTATAAAGCATTGGCTCTTATTTAATTATCATAAAAAGATTTGATGCATATAGAGGATAGGTTATCAATTATGGTATTATTGGAACACTAAATTCATGTTGAAGAATGCGTAAGTATGTATTATAATGAGTTATATTGAGATGATTATGCGTATTTCCGGAAAGTGGAGGAGAATTATGTCGGAAATAAATGAAAAATGGTCAAGTCTTGAAGAAATGGCAGAATACTTAGGGGTAACGAAAGACACAATTAGAAGTTGGATAAAAAAACAGATATACCGGCTCATAAAGTAGGACGGCTTTGGAAATTTAAATTTTCGGAAGTGGATGAATGGGTTAAGAGTGGGAAGAGTGCGTTATAAATTTATAGATTGATTGGAAGGAACATTATGCAGAGTTATATTTTATATAATGGTGATTGTCTTGAATATATGAAAAAAATCAAATCTTCTTCGGTAGATTTGATAGTTACAGATCCGCCATACAATTTAGGAAAGTTTATGGAGGATAGAGATACAAATTTGGGGAAAATGAGAGATAATTTTTTTGGCATTGCAGGTTGGGATGATTTAGATTTTAAGGAATGGAAGAACTCTATGAATAAGTTTTTTCATCAAGCAGCAAGAGTGTTAAAAGATGGTGGTTCGATGATTGTTTTTATGGCGATTATAAAAGTTGAAACTTTAATTGCAATGGCAGAAAAAAATGGGTTCTATTACAAAACTACCGGAATATGGCATAAATTGAATCCTATGCCACGAAATATGAATTTACACTTTGTCAATTCAACAGAAACTTGGATTTATTTTACATATAAGTCCAGAACAGGAACTTTTAATAATGACGGTAAAGTTTTACATGACTTTGTTGAAACATCTGTAACACCTAATAGTGAGAGAAAATATGGAAAACATCCAACGCAAAAACCGGAACAGTTAATGGAACATTTTGTGTCGATTCTATCGGATGAGAACAATGTGGTATTAGATCCGTTTATGGGAAGCGGAAGCGTCGGTGTGGCAGCAGTACGTTTGAAAAGAAAATTTATTGGCATTGAGATTGAAGAAAATTATTATAATATAGCCAATTCGAGAATCGTGGAGGTTAATACTTGTGAAGAGCAATAAAGTAATAGATTTATTTGCTGGTGTGGGAGGTATGTCATTAGGATTTGAGATGGTGGGTTTCAAAGTGGTTTTGGCAAATGAATATGATAAAGAAATTGCAGCAGCGTATGTAAAAAATCATCCAAATACAAAGATGATAGCAGAAGATATAATAAGTCTGTCTTTAGAGGAAGTGTTTTCTAAATATCGTGGAGAAATAGATGTTATTATTGGCGGACCGCCTTGCCAGGGTTTTTCACAGAAAGGGCAAAGAAAAACTATTCATGATGAGCGTAATTTTTTATTTAAATATTATGTTAAAGTTGTGGAACTGGTAAAACCGCAATATTTTGTTATGGAAAATGTTCCTAATTTGCTAACTGCAGAAAAGGGTTTTTTTAGGAATGAAATTGAAGAAATGTTTGGCAGTTTAGGATACGTTTTGAACTCTGATGTATTAAATGCTGCGGACTATGGAATACCACAGAATAGGCGACGAGCGGTTCTTATTGGAAAGTTGTCAGATGATGATAATAAAAAGGTTGCTTTACCCCCAATAGTGGGCAAAAAAGTCACTTTATGGGATGCAATTAGTGATTTGGCTTATTTGGAGTCAGGTGAAGGAGAGAAGGAACAGAAATATAGATTGGAAGCTGTTAGTTCTTATCAGAAGAAAATGAGAGAAGGTTCGAGTATTTTGCTTAATCATCAGGCAACAAAACATTCACAACTTGCATTAGAAAGATTAAAGCTTTTGCCGCCCGAAATGGGAAAAGAAGTCTTGCCGCAAGAACACCTTACGAAATCTATTTATAGCGGTACATGGTCGCGTATGGTAAAAGATGATGTATCGGTAACAATAACAACAAGATTTGATACGCCATCTTCGGGAAGGTTTACGCATCCGTATTTGAATAGAGCAATTACAGTTCGTGAAGCAGCAAGGATACAGTCCTTCCCAGATAAATTTGTGTTTACAGGTACGAAAAGCGCACAAATGAAGCAAGTGGGGAACGCCGTTCCACCGTTATTGGCAAGGGCAATTGCAGAAGCAATTAAGAAAGATATGGAAAAGGAGCAGGAAAATGAATAGACCACAAAATATGCAGGTATATAAGGATATGGATTTAAAATTGGGTATAAAGTCTTCTTTGCCAAAAGCGAAGTCAACTTTGGCGTTGCTTATTTTGATGTGGCTTAGTAGTGATAGGAATGCAGATCTGAAGTATAGTATTCAAGAATCATCCACAATAAGAATATCTGAAGTTTGCAAAGGAAATTTGAAAGAGTTTATTCATGACGTGGATAATAGTATGGATTTTGAGGATATTTTAGAAAAGATAGAAAAAAATTGTTTGTTTCAGTCGCAATTGGAATCTTTGATTGTTGCATTTGAATTGGTTTGGAAACTTGCTAAAATCAGATTTGCGGATAGTGCAAAGGCTAATAGTGCAGAAAGAACAGGGAACGCAAGATTCGAGAAAATCCTTACATTTACAAGTAATATGGATTTGGTTGATGTAATTGTGTCCAGTAATAATAATTACCCCAAAATACTGTTGGCATGGTTATTAGAAAATAAGGTGGAGATATCTTTGGAAAAATATGAAGATATGTTGATAAAAGTATTAACTTGTATATCAGAAGATACCATATGCAAATTAACAGATGGAGATAAGGCTGTAGTTTTTAATCCATTATCAATATATGATGCATTCGATTCATGGAATGTTCAAGTAGATATAAGCGGTGATGTAGAGGCAAAAGGAGCATTACGGATCTTAAAAGGTGCTTTGAATGAGGGATTAAATAAATATTTGAAGTATAATGGTGGAAAAGTTTTTATTGACACAGAAGAAACATTTATAAATATGCAAGAGTATGCAAAGAGAGTTAGGGCATATCATTCTTTGCAATATATTAAATTAAGTTCTGGTGTAGAAGTAAAAGATGAAGTAACAGAGGATGATTTTAAGACAGAATTCACAAGTGAATTTGCATACAATAGAATTATTTTTGGAGCACCGGGAACAGGAAAAAGTCATAGGCTAGAAGAGGATAGCCAACGGTTTGGTGATAACATGGAACGTGTTACATTTCATCCCAATTATTCTTACGCTAGTTTTGTTGGTGCATATAAGCCTGTTATGGCGGAAAACGAACTTGACTGGCTAATTAATGATGACAAAAAGAAAGTAATTACTGTTTTACAGGATAAGTCAATGACTACACAGGAAAAATATGATTTGCTTTATGACAAATTTAAGGACAAAGACTTGACACGGCTGCCATTGCTGCTAGGTATATATGCAGATGAAAGCTTTAAGACTAAAAAATTGGATGGAACAGATACTGTTGGCGATAATAGTGTTGAGAGAAACCATGGAAAAGCTATCAGACCATATTTGAATTTACAACCTCAAAACAGCAACAAAGAAATATCGTATGAATATGTTCCAGGACCGTTTATGAGAATATATAAACAAGCATTAAATCGCCCGGAAGAGAAGTTTTTGTTGTTGATTGAAGAAATTAACAGAGCAAATGTTGCAGCAGTATTTGGAGATGTATTTCAGCTGCTCGACAGAAAAGATGGTGTAAGTGAATATCCAATAGCAACAAGTGAGGATATAAAGAAATATTTGTTGGATAATTTGGAATGTCTAAAAGGTAAAAGTGCAGATGAGTTATCAGATGAAGAAAAAAAGAAATATCTTGAAATGAGAATTCCGAAAAATATGTATATATGGGCGACTATGAATAGTGCTGATCAAGGGGTGTTCCCAATGGATACGGCATTTAAGCGTAGATGGGAATTTGAGTACATAAGTGTCAATGAACCAGAACAGGTTGCCGAGATAGAAGATTATGTAATTCCTATGTGTGTGAATACGGAACATAGCTATTATGTAAATTGGGACGATTTGAGAACAAGAATTAACAGTATCCTTATTGATAATTGTAAAGTGAATGAGGATAAATTGTTAGGACCATTTTTTATTTCAAAAAACATGTTGGATAATATAAAAGCAAATAAAGACGAAAGGGATAAAATTTTAGCAATAGATGAAGCCACTCCTCGTTCTGATGAAGATAATAATATCTTGGCGGAGGTTCATAAAAAAGAAATATCTTATATGAAAGCATTTGAAAGCAAGGTAATTATGTACTTGTTTGAGGATGTCATGAAAATGCGAGCAGAGAAAATATTTATTGATTATGCTCAAAAAAAGGGCAAAATGATATTTTCGGAAATATGCAGGGCATTTGAAAAAGAGGGCGAACGTATTTTTGGAATTGTAGATATAGGACATTTGGGCATTATAGACGCAGATAACATTTAAGAAAAGAGGTTTCATAGCATGGCGAAAGGTTTCTTCAGGGAGAAAAAACACTATACATTACAAAATATAGTGGATATTCTGTATGAAAAAGATGAAGCTGATTTAGAGGAAACAAGGTGCCTTGTTGGTATCCTCAAAAAATATGGAGTCGTTAAAGCTGTAAAAAGAACAAAACCGGAATTTGATGATTTATCAAATGAAGATATTGTTTTGACGGATGTTGTGGATAATTCCAGTGACATTGAGTATGTGTTTGATTACGTTGGCGTTGTTGTGCTTGAAGGACATGCATTCAAATGCTATCCGAAATATATTGAATCTAAAGATGAGCCGTTTGAGGAACTAAAACAGGTATTAAAGGTAATCAAAAAATATAATTCATCGGAACAGATAGTTTATTTGTTCAATGGTGAGGATGATAATAGAATTTTTAATAGATTAGCGGTTGCGTTGCATTTGCTTGAAGAATATTATGCTGATGGCCTATATACAAATCAAAAAGAAATAATTGAAACAAATGGTGAGGGTGAGATTTTATGGGATAAGACTATAAACGAAACTTTTGCTATTATACAAAATAATAAGTCATATTATGTGGAATTGCAGACAAAAAATACTGTTGATAACGACCTTGATTACTTCAGAAGATTGCATGAATGTGTGCTTACAACTTGTAGCAATGAATTGAAAAATGTTGGATTATTACAGTTGTTTGATTTATCAGAAGTGAATCTTGTGCAGGAAGAACTTTCAGATTTTGGAGATGATAATTATATTCTGTATAGATTGCAGTTGGAAATACAATCACAGTATGTTACTCGAAAGCGAAATCTTTTGAAGACTATTTATACATACGTTGCAAACAATAAAGCAGATAAGGATGATATAAGTTATAGTCTCTATGGAACAAATAGCTTCAATCTGGTATGGGAAAAAGTGTGTGCTGAAAACTTTGGGAATGTGCTTGATAAAGCAATTGTGGACTTGCCATTATATGAAGAAGAGATTGATAAGACAGAGAAAGAAGTAACTGCATTAAGGGATGTAATAAAAGCCCCGAGATGGAGAAAAAGTGAATACCTAATGGTAAAAGATCCGAAAGTAGAAACATTAAAGCCGGATTTGGTATGCATCTATCCAGTGGATGAAGAAAAGAAAGATTATTGTTTTGGTATATATGATGCGAAATATTACTGCATAGATTATCAGATCAATGGAGATGAAGCCAAAATTTCGGGACAACCTGGAGTAGGGGATGTGACAAAGCAGTATTTGTACCAGCTTGCGTTTGAAAATTTTATCATAAAACAGGGATACCGATATGTGCAAAATATGTTTTTTTGCCCGGGTGAAACTGCTGATAAAAATTTTGGCTGGGTGCAGATGGATATGTTACATCAGATTGGCGATAAGAAGCTGGAAAATATTGCAGTCGTTAAGTTATGCGCATCAGAGATGTATGATATTTATCTTGAAAATAAAACAATTGATGAAAAAGAGATTGGAAAATATCTTCCCGTAGTCGGACGACAGGAAGTAGAAAGCCAGAATTTCGCTAATCGAATGCTGGCATACCTCACAAGGATTACGAATGCGAGTAAAATGGCAGAACAGAAGCTTGAGATGAAAGCTGATCGAGGGAAATTGATTTATCCAAAACAGATAAAAAGAGAACTCGGAGCAAAAATCATTTATGATGCTATTTGCCCGGTTGGAAGTAAAGTATTTTATGGATTTGATCCATATGAAAAAGAAACTTATGGCAGCATGGTAGCAGAAGATGTAGGAAATTCTTTTGACCGCTGTAATCAGATTGCCGATGCTGCTATTGAAGTAGAGAAGAAAATAAAGGACTTATCGGAACAGGAACTTCAAGATGAAACAGTACTTAAGGCAGTCCTGAAGAAATGCTTTGAGAACAAAAGTGATATCGATTCTATGGTTGCAGGAAAATATCTGGATATGTTGATGGAGAAAGTTATGGAATTGGTACAAGATTTGTATTTGTAATGTGTGAATTTAAATTTAGAAAGAAAGTTGCAGTAAACGAGAAAGGGGAATTTTAACAAATAACTTGTTAAAATAAAGATAGAAATGCCATTACAATTAATTGAACCTATAAGTGCAATTACATCTTGGGAAGATTATGAATATCAAGGGCACATAGCTCTATATATTGCGCTGAAAAAAATATTTGAGTTACTACAGAGTGGCGGAAATGTTTTAGGCTATGATTTACAAATCGAGGGAGAAGAAGATTTTTCTATAAGAAAAGATTCTAAATATATTTCATTGCATCAAGTCAAGGCTGGAGCAGTGAGACTCGAAAATAATGATAAATTTTCTTTTATAATAGAGCTTCTCCAGAATGAAGCGGAATATGGTTATTTTCATATAGCAAATGGAAAAAGAATACCTACAGATTTTGCTTCATCAACATTGGCATATATTGGTATGTTGAAGAACGAATTAAAGAAGAAAGTAATAGAAAAAAGGGATATTACTGATACGGATAAAGAAGATGATTATATTGTACTGGATAAAGTGTCAGGGAATCATAAAAAAGCAGATGTATATAGTTTAATAAAGTTTGCATCTGGAAATTCAAAAGATATGACCAAGATACAATTTACAATTAGAGAGATTGATAATGCATTAGATATATATAAATCTGTCATAGAGAAAAGAATAGAAGAATTAAAAAAAGGTAATCCGTCCTTGTGCGATGATGAAGCGT
>JAMPAW010000148.1 GCA_023666975.1 Clostridium sp. | reverse complement strand
TAAGTATTCATTATAAAGGAAAATGCGGGTTTATGCAAGGACTGATTGACAGCGTGTTTTTACAGGGTGTATTATGGATTAAAATCCCGGAAACGGAGCGCCTTATGAAATACATGACCTTTCGCTCCTCCTGCTCTTACGCGGGAGTTGCAAATATGCTGGAATATTACGGATTTGATACAGAGGATCGGCAGATTGCCCTGGACATGAAGCTGCCGTTTTTATTTTCCTGCCAAGATAGCGTATACTGCGCGGGGCCGATGCTGCAGACAGCGGACTGGTTCAATCTCTATCTGAAGCCCAGAGGCTTCTGCATGACGGAAACACAGGTCGCAAGGGAAGAGGCCGGACGCTTCCTGCGCACCGTTTCCTGCGGTATGCTGGGACTAACCGTCACACCGCAAAGCAGGCACGCCGTCGTTTACACCGGCATGTCGGCAGAAAAATACCGCTTTCTGAATAACAAAAGACAGCATGCCCCGGAGCCGGAGACCCTGCTGTTTACGGAAGAGGAACTGTCCTTACGGCTGCACGAGACGGTCATGATTGCCACACTGTCTCAGATACCGCCCCAGCCCGTCGAGATGACGTCCCGTTTTCAGGAATCCCGCCGGGTACTTTGCCGCCTGAAGCAGGATCTGCTCGATTTTTGCAGCAAAGAGCGGACTCCCGCGGAGCTGACGGAAGGAAGGGACAGACTTTTCCGGGCCATCCTGCTGGACGCCGTCACTATGCTGGAATTGATCGGAGAACAGCCGCTTTTGGAGACGCTGCTGCTCCTGCAGCGGCAATTTACGGACGCGCTGCGGGAAGGCACGCCGCAGACTCTCTGCGAGAGACTGTCGATGGGCGCGCTGACGGGGGCGATTGATGGGTATGGGGAGATGATTAAGGGGAGAATTTTTTCATAGTCTCCCTTCTTTTCATAAATTTTGCTATATCCTTTGGGGCTGTTCCTTCTGCGATAATGTCAAAAATCACACCATTTATAGTGACAAACTGCGCCTCTCTGTGTTAGACTTAACACAGACAGAATTGGCGACAGAGGAGGACAGACGGCACCATATCGACAAATGGGCCTCCCTCTTCAAGGCATCCACATGGGAGGAGCTCAAAATGTACGCGCAGAAGGACGAATATATTCAGGAAGCATCCAACACAATTTACCAGCTTAGCCAAGAAGAGTCCGTGCGGCTCCAGTGCGAGGCTCGGGAAGATTACTATCGCAGGCAGCGCTCCGTCCAGCACCGCATCGAAGAGTTGAACAAGTTGCTGGCCCAAAAGGACTCCGTCATCGAAAAATTGTCCGCCGAAGCCAATGCGGCTATTAAGGAAAAAGACTCTGTCATCGCTGCGCTTCAGGCTGAGCTTGCGCGCCTGAACCAAAATCAGGCTGATTCCTGAGTTCTTACTGTTTTTTTAAGGCATTGTCGGTCGTGTCTAAATAATCTTGTCCCATCTTCTCCAGCAGCCGAAAAGCATATCTGACAGTATCGGAAACAGACTGTAGTCATTGTAAGGTCTGGGTCAGCCGCGATTCCACTATGTGCGTACGGAAAACCGCGATCTACGCTTTTAGATAGTGGTGCCTTTTTCGGTGCTGTCAGGCAAAAAATTTTTCCTTTTTCTCATAAATTTCGCTATATCCTTTGTGGCTGTCAAAAAAATGGGCTTTCATTTTATTATCTTATGTTAGTTATTGCAGTAAATTTTTACTGCTTTTAATGGCAGTCTTTAATGGTAATCACTATATAAATTCAGAGGCTTTGAAGACGCCGTTGCTCCTCCAAGGGCAATTTGCGGATGCACTGGAGAAGACGATGGATGGTTAGGAGGATCGAAGAGACTGATCTATCACTTCCCGGCCCATGCTGTTGATTCTTTGCTCTGTTGCTTCATAGTGATTCACGTTTTGATTGACAGCTGCATAAATAGCGTAAATGTCCTTCTCAAGCTGCTCTAATTTATTCTGCAGACGAAGCAATCTTCCTTCTATGTCGTTACGGTTCCGTATCTGCGCATCCAGCCTTTTTCTGACAGTTTCGATTTGGGCCGCAACATTAGATACTTCATGCTGTGCTTTTTTAGCTGTAACGGACGCATTTATTATTCTTTTCGTATCGATTTTGATTTCTGCCATATCCTCTCGCCTCACATCCTCATGTCTCATTGCCTGTATGTTAAAATCGGCCGTTTCCTTTTCCCGAAAAAAGCCCCTTGAATAAGGTTTTTATATTATCGGCCATATGGATTTTTGCCTCCTGCTCCCATTCCCCAATCTCTTGCGAAACCTGTTCCTTTACTTCGCCGGTTACCGTGTTCTCCTTTTCACACTCTTCGACACTATTCTCCTCTATCCTGACTTGTCTCGCTGTAGTGCGGATTAGTTCGTCGAGCATTCCTAATTCCACAACCGCCTGATCTATCGTTCTCCCCACATTGGAAAGTGCCTGCAAATAATAATCTGTTTCAACGCTTCTCCAACCGTCGTTTAACTCCATGCTATATTGCGCAACTGTTTTCTTTATGTCCTGCAATTGCGTAGCGCAAACATATAACTCAATTGCTCTCGTATCTGCATTTTCAACGTTAATCCCCATTTTTACCCCCTGTTGTTCTTTCCTATATCATTCACCACATGACCTCTATACCTCCGCCCTATCATCTTGCAGCTCCGCATTTAGGGCAAAATCTCTCTGTGCCTGCGTATTGCGTAGCGCAATTTGTGCAAAATACAATGGAAGAACCGCTTCCTGCGTAATTGCCTGCAGCTGAAATCATCCGGTTCCTTTTGTCTTTCTGCTTTTTCATTTCTTTCAGCAAGACAAGCATCACGATCAACAATACCACCTGAAGTAGCAACATGACTCCTATTCCCACATATATAATGATAAACTCTGTATACATGTCCTATCCCCTTATAAATTCTCCATAAAAATAAATTTTTCATCCGCAAGTCGAATCCTTGCCCCGGATATCAGTTCTTCTTTCCTTATCTCCCGTCCGTTTACAAATGTCTTATTCGTAGATTGCAGATCTTCTATATAATACTTTCCTTCGATGTGCAATATTACAGCATGTTGTCTGCCCACCATCGCGTTATCCGAAATAACATAGTCACAATATTTCTCCGACCTCCCTATACAAAACTTTTCTGTATCTATCACTATCCTCTCCGATGTCCGTTCCCGTATTAAGACAGGAAGCCGTCTTTGTACAGTGGCGGTTTCCTGCTCTTTCTGCCTCTGTGGCGGTATCGGATCATAAATTCGCTCTTTCTTTTTTGTCTCTTCAATTTCATCTTTTCTACCGCCACACCTATAGCAAATTGTACTATTTCCTGTCATCGGCGCACCGCAGATAGGACATGCTCTGTCATGAACGGCTATTTGACGGTTTCCCGAAATAAACGCCTCAAGATAGACTTCCAATTCGAATAACGAAAAAAGGCTTCGGCCTTTTAAAATCCGTATGTATTCCTGTACATAATGATCATCTTCTTCCTTTTCAAAGCTTCCCCTTCGAATAATTTCCAGCAGAAAATCTTTTAAAGAAGCATCGTTCGCATAGCCTTGTATCGGCAGATATACAAACAGCAATTCCTGCTTTACAGGATTAACCATTACTTTATCCAAATCCATAACTAAAGCCTGTTGATTAAAGTGCATTTTCTGCAATTCTTTCAGAACATGTAAAATGTTTCGGAGCAGTATTCCAAAAACATCTCTGCTCATTGGCGTTAGCAAAAAATCCTCCAGGGAAATCAACCCGGTCAAATGATAAATCAGCTTAAATGATCCCGGCTTTCGGATTACATCTATCGCAAGAAGCCCTCCTATCTCATGATGATTAATCGCATAAATCTCCCGATCCGATAGCATCTGTTCTTTTGCAATCTTAACGACTATCTGCGTCATACCGCTTTTCTTAATTTCTTTTATTCCGTCCTTTTTCCCTATCAAAATACTGCCTCCCATTTTACAGCAGATTACGCTTTACTATATCGCAATAGGCGAAAATTCAAATGTGTTATCTGCCAAAACAGTGACCGCACAGTAAGATTTGTATTTCCCATCCTTCGTGCTGACCGTAACGATCGCGCTTCCTTCCGCGACTCCCGTTAAATTGCCCGCATCATCAACCAAGACAATCTTCTCGTCGCCCGACTTAAACTGTAAGTCCTCCCAGGTATATCCTTCCGGAATTTTTGTAACTGCAATACCTGTTTTTTCCTCTGTCATGATAGTCAGCATAACACTGTCTAAAACAATCATATCACCCTCTACCGTAACATGTCTGTCTGACCCGGTGTCGGCTGCTATTTCTACCTTCTCGCTTTCCGCTGCTTCCTCCTTTTCCGCACTCTCCTCGCCGTCAAACGGAATATATTTCAATGTGCAGGCAGCGCTATCTGTATTCCAGCCTGTCTTCTTACTTGCCCACGCAGAAGACCAATCTCCATTATCGACATGCATGGAAAACAGTTTTACATTGCTTTCAAATTTAGTTGTAATTTTGCCACTCAGCACATCTGAAACCAACGATTTATCTGTCAATTCTATTTTTAAAACGAAATATTCTGTTATATCAACACATAAATCCCAATGTAATGTAACGCTTTCACCTTCATTTCTATAAATACCTCCTCTTTCCTGTGCAATTTGCATAATTACAGGCACTTCCGCCGTAATAATCGCCGAAGTCCATGTCGTAATAATTTCCGGTGCTATATCTTCAATGGACATTTCTTCAATTAGATGCATTTCCGAATCTGCCAGATGTGTCGTAACCTTTGCCTCTATCCTTACCCCACCCATACCCTGTATACCGATAATGCTCTTCTTTAAACCGAATACATAAAGAGCCGGACCCGCTCCCAATGTCATTTCGATGCTTCCCTTTGCTTGTGCATTCGTATTTTTCGTACTCTCATTGATTACGCGCAGATTATGGTTTTTATATTCCAGACCTTTTACTCCGGATTCTGTAACTTCCACAGAAACCGAACCATTTGCTCCAATCACAAGGTTAATATCTATACACACGCGCGCTACACCCTTGGGAAATAAGTCTACACTGGCAACTTTGATTGTTTTCCATTTAATTGTTTTTGCCCCTTCATCGGATCGAGTTTTAAACGGTGCATTTATAAAATTTTTTGGAAATCCCCCATTCCTATTATCGTAAGGAGCTCCCACTAAATCCATCAGCTTACCAGACAATTCAAATCCAAGACTGAATTGTGTTTTATAGTTCAACTTCAAAGAGGCCGATTTTAATCCCTTAAACAATCCCCAGTCAACTTTATTTGTTATCTCTAACTCACTAATTCCCAAACTGATTGCGCCTTGTAGCTTAGCATTTTGGGAATCTTGTAGCTTCTTATCTTCTGATTCAAGCAAATTACCTGATTTTACGGTTGCTTTAAAGTCAAACTTCCCATCCGGTACAATTTCACAAGTTATTTCGTATCCCTCAATTGTAAAAGTTTGCTTTATTTTCATGTTGTCTAAAATCCCAAGCCCGCAGTCCTGAACCTTTCCGCCCGCCAGCCTGAATCTGCCGCTGTCCCCGTCTTCTGTACGGAAGGCCGACAACAATTCGGATCCCACCGACATAATGTTTCCTTCTGCATCATATATAATTGCCCTATCCATAGTAGGCTCATAAGTTTCTTCCACAAACAATTCTTCCGCCACATCTTCCAGCGTAAGTTCATCCGAACTGTTTTCTATATAGATATATTCACCATCCTGATACACATTTTCCGCCTTATAGGCCTGCACCGTAAACCGGTTTTCACCTACAGGCAGGACATAGACCTCTCCCGCCTTCAACTCCACGCCGGAAGAAACAGGTATTTTCACAATCCCATCTTCCACCGTATAACCGTCTGTTTTTATCTCTTCTTTCGTGAGATCTACCACATCGTCCTTATAAGTAACTTCTTCAATCACATGGTCATATGTTGCTCCCACCCACTGTTCATGAGCGATCCCCAACAACGCGACTGCTTTGCTTGCTTCTATATCGCGTTGCATCCAATAAGTACGGATACTTTTGTCGAAATGTTCGATTGCATACTCTATTTTATCTTCCTCCGCTGTATCTACGGGCAAAAAGCTTCCCACATTGACAAGCGTGATTAAGGCCGTGTTCCATGTCAGTATTTCTTCTACATCAATAGGCTGCTCTGTATCGATTACCTCCCATTCCGCTGCAATTTGCACTGCATCAAAATAGGTATCGGTTTCCGATATGTTTTCAAAATAAGGCGTATCACTTTGGTAACTGTTCATTCCAAAGGTCTGATCTACTAATACCAGCCATTGCCCCAGGCTGATTGTTTCCGGTTCTTCTCCACATCCGGAAAATGATATTGAAGAAAAAAATATTGTGATAGCTAAAATAATAGCTGTTCTTCTGTTTGTCCTGTTCATATTCTCCCCATCTGCGTTAAAGCTGAACATATCTCTGTATTGTGTGTTTTCTGCAGATTCCGACGAGCCGGGATCTGCTCCTCCCGTACTATTTGCAAATATACAGACACAGGGTTTCTGTGCCTGTATATTTAAAAGCATTTACTTGTGAAACTCACCGGCGTTATTCTGGATACTGCTTTCAGTAGCTTCGTAGCTTTGCGCCGTCTGATCCAAAAATTTTGCATAGGATTCTATCACTGTCTTATATTCCTCGAAACGGGGAGCCAACGCATTCATAGCTGCCCTGATATCGCTGGCTGCATCACTCTTCCAGGTCGCTTCAAGGTCATTCATCTGTTTTTTGCAGTCTGCGAGCTTCTGATCCATTTTTGTGTTGCAGTCACGCACCTTTTTTGCAGTGTCTACCAGTACTTGAGTGGAAATTTTAATGGAATCTGCCATTTTATTTATACCCCCTTAGTTTGTAAGCTTTCGCGCTTCGCTGACCGCCGTATCCTGTGTCTGGCGGTATGCTTTCGCACTCTTTTTCAGGAAATCGGCATATTTAAGCATCAGGTTGTACATTTTCTCCAGATCATCTTTGAATCCCGCGATTTGATCCGTAAATGCCAGATTATCCTTTCCATCCCATGTTGCCCTCATTGCACCGGTCTCGTTGTAGAGAGCGTCATATTGCGCTTTGTAGTCCGCCGCCAGCCCTTCAATTTTTGTGGATGCCGACTCCAGCAACTCAGGTGTTACTTGAATTGTTCTTGCCATTCTTCATGACCTCCTTTGTGTAAATTTATATTAACATCAGTTTTGCGGCATTTTTCAGCCCCAGCTCTTTCACTGATAAATTAATATTAAGAATCATACCGTTCTGTCGATAGCAGACGGCCGTATTTTCATCCGCCAGAAACCGTCCTCCGGACAAGTCGGAAACAGCCGTCTTTATCATATCAAGAACCTCATACATTTTGGCTTCCCGGGGAATAAACATATCCCAGGAAGCTTCTACTACAGGGACATAAACCTCCACAAGAATTTTATCCATCCTGTTCTTCCTCGCTTCCCGACGACACAAGCTTAATCAGCATACGTCTGCTCCCTCTGATCAAATAGCCGTACTGACATCCTATTTCCTCGTATAGCTCCGGCGTATATTTACTCAGCTTTAATACGGCCTGATCCGCTATCCCATCTCCGATCCACAGGCCTTCTGTACCGCTGACATGCCGTTTATACCAGCTTTCATAGGTGTAATGACTATATTCCTGTGCTGACTCCAGCAAAATCATGTGTATCCCATAAATTGCCCTTGCATTTTCCGTCAAAACCGCAAATTTATCCCGGCCATCCTCCGTCAGTTGATCAAGCAGGCGCTTTACTCCCATCACAACAAGGATCTTTTCCTCATAGCGATCCAAAACAGCCACATTCATTCCACTGTCAACATAATCATTATTTCTTGCCACCATATCGGCAAATAATTCCCGGACAAAGCCCTCCGGATTTCCCCTGATACATCTGCAATGTTCTCCTGCCTGTTCTGAAAGAAGCTTATCCGGATCTACTAAAGTGATCCCGGCATTTACTTTACTCAACACAGACAATAGCTCTTCTGCAAAGCTTACCGTTTGAGAAAGCTCCTGAGATGCCACCGGATAAATTACACGTTTACTGCAATCAAAGCACTCTGCCTTTAACGTCTTTTTGTCCACCCCCAGAGGGATTTTTTCCAGCGAAATCTCTTCGTTTTTCAAATATTCCAGATTCACTATATCCGGCAAAACAGGGATTCTTAATGCAAAGCTTTTCGCCCCTGCCGCCTGCTCTGCACAAACATTTTTCAGGAAATCCGTCTGATTTTCTGCACTTTTGCAATAGGCGGTTTGAAACTCATACACTTTTCCCTGATTAATCAATCCCCGCCCTTTGCAGCGGTACGGCGTCAAACCGCCTGTCCTGCCTACAATCACCGCATAATCAGAAGTATCGTTTAATTGTAATGCTATCATCTGCTTAAAATTCTGCGCTACTTTATAACGTATTTCATTGGTCGCATTGACTGTCACGA
>JAMPAW010000147.1 GCA_023666975.1 Clostridium sp. | reverse complement strand
TCTTACAAGATAAAAAAATTTCTTTATAGATTGTATCAATTTAACATTTTTTGATCCCGTTAAAGATTGTTCTGACACACGGTATTTCAACAAGATTTTGTCCAATAGTACAATTTCATTTCCTTCTGTAATATAACGATAATAAAACGGATAGTCTTCTAACATTGGAAAACGAATATCATATCCACCCATCTGCAAGAAATATTTTCTATCAAAAAAACCTCCCGCCGGTGCAGCTATAAAATTGTCAACAACAATATAATCATTTTGGCACTCCCATCCACTAGTAATAATTTTATATGATCGTTCACAATATCGCTTCATGTTATTAACAGCCTGCCTACTGGAGCCAAATGGTTCTACTTTAGAATACACCAATTTCATCCCGCTACTCTGTGCAAACCGATACTTTTCCTCTATTGCATCATTTGTTAAAAGATCATCTCCTGCCATTTCCTGTACATATATTCCTCTTGCTTGGTAAATTGCCATATTACAATTCTTAACAACTCCGTGGTTCTTCTTACCCACTAATATACGAATCTTAAAGAAATACTTTCTATTCTTTTTTGCCCATTCCTTAACAATGCAAACTGTATCATCAGTTGAAGCATCATCTGAGACAATCAATTCCAACTTAGGATAGGTTTGCTTTTTTATACTTTCTAAAGTTTCTATAATTGTATTACTTGAATTATATGTAACAACCGTTACACTAATTAAATCCATCTGTTTCACCTTCTCTATTCATTAAGACTCGTACACCACATCATCCAACGAAACAACCGGACAGGAACTTTTTTGACTTAACTCTTCTTCAATTTCATCAAATGCAAATATAGCCGTTACTATGATTATATCTACCTCTGGCAAATCATCCACTGATTCTAATACTTCCAACTCTGCGTATGTGCTATTTGCATTCTTATCAACTGCGTATTTAATTTTCACTTTATTACTACCCTTTAGTTCATCATAAAGGCGATTTCCCATTTCCCCCATCCCATAGATAGCAACGGTCTTATATTGATTATCCACAAAATATTGTTCCAAGGATTTACCTTCCTGTTTTAAAACAAGCCATTGATTGAGCATATTATAATACCCTTTAAACTTGTCAATCTTCTCTGTTTTTTCTTCTACTGCCGAATTTTTCACCTTACCCATTGCGGTTGCTCCGACTGCCGTTCCCGCCAATAAAGAAACTGTTGCTAATAATCCTTTTTTCATTTTTATACCCTCACTTTCTTTTTATAATATCTCATTCAGCCTGCAGCATTATTCAGCCATCTATATCACTTATTTTATCCTGAATATAATCCATATATCTATCCATTTTGCATTTAACCTTAACTTCGCTATGGGCTTTTATCCCCATATTTTCAAGTTCTTCCCTATGCTCTTCCAAATACTCTATCTTGCCGGCCATCTGCTTGATATTTCCATATTCTACAACAAATCCATTCACAGAATCGTGTATAAAATGTCTTGTGCTAAATACATCCGTAAATATCGGAACTACTGCTGCCGCCATAGATTCCAGCATGGCCATACAGCATCCCTCACATTCAGACAAGTTAATTGCGATATCATGAGAGAGCCAAAATTGTGGCATTTGTTCATAATCCACTATTCCCAACAAATGTACCTTTGACTTTAAGTTATTTTCCAAAATAAAATTCTGAATATCATTAAATAGCTTGCCAAGTCCCGCAATATCCAATATATAATTAATATTTCTCTCCTCTAATTCTTCTATCAGCGGGATAATCAATTCAGCGTGTTTGTGCGTTTTTTCTAATCGTGTAGCATACCCAATATAAATCGGATTATTTCTATCTAAATTATATTGCCGTTTTTCAATGTTACATACATCTACCGGCGTTTCTTTAAATAATACCTTATCACGATCTAAATTATATTGCTGCACTAGTGCTTTTTGCGCATCAATACTAACGCAAAAAATCAAATCTAACATTGATTCCACAGCCACATTGTCTCTTAGAATCCTATGTAAACCACCATGAATCACAGATATAATCTTTATGTCATTAGGATATCTTTGCTTTAATATATAAGCTGCAAACAGTAAATTATCAACATGTGCAACAAATATTGTACAAGGCATATAAATACTCAAAATATTTACAATCTCCTGAATAGATAAAAATTTATAATCTGTAAAATCATCTGTCTTAACGGTATATACTGCGCAATCCTTTAAGTCATCCGGTGGACTTTTCTTCAAGTTATTTGATAACAATTTTACTTTTTGATTCCTTTTTAAAAATTCTCTTGCAAGATTGTAAGACCAATTTTCTACCCCTCCCAATACAAATCCTCCGCCACAATCAAATATTATTGTACGATTTTTGATTCCTGCGTCACATATACCACTATTTAATTTAATTTCCTCCTCATATACACTCCAGTTATTATAAACAATATCTGCTTTTCCCCATATCTGTATAATCGGAATTCCATACGGAAGCAGCTGTTTAATTATTTCTTCTCTGTATACACTGGCAACTATATATATATATTGTAAAAAATCTTCGTTCTCTAAAAAATCCGTTGCTTTAATAACCGGCAATTCACAAAATGTCTTTGTTTTCGGAAAATTATCTAAAAAGCAAGCAACCTGTATATGGTGAAAACCTTGAATCAATTCATATACTTTTTTTCCTCCTTTTCCCGTTCCAAAAATCACATACTGAAATTTATTGTCTGCTTTAAACATCATTCTTCTCCCTGCCACATTTACTTCCATTTTCCAACGACATCATTGGTCTATTATTCCATCAATCATTTTAATAATAAGAACAAGACTTCCAAGCAAATTCGTCTTAGCAATTATAACTCATACACCACTGTTTCTAAAGAAATAATTTCACCTTTATATCCATTCTCTCGAATAACTGCCTCAATACTCTTATATACATGTACAGGTGTAACAATAATCGCATCTACATTTTTTATATTTCTTATTTGCTCCGGTTTTATCAACTCAACATCTTCGTTCAAACCATATACGTAACTATCTGCTGATTGATCAATAAAACATATAACCTGTATAGCTGAACTCTTTATCTCAGCATACAGCCGATCGCCCATTGTGCCACTCCCATAAATTGCAATACTTTTTATTCCCTTTCTGATAAAATAATCTTCTATTTCTTTATGCTCTTTCTGATTAAGGTTCCATTGATCAGTCAATTGGTTATACACCGCAATGCGATTATTTTTTTCTTCACCAATCAAAACGCCCTCTTTTTTAATTTTATAATATAATTTAAAAGGATTCTTTATAAATAATGCAACATACTCCTTCATTTCATCTGAAATCCGTTTTGATCTCATTAAATCATTCATTAGATATGACAGCACTTCCTGAATGGCTCTAAAACTATGATAACACAATAAAAACTCTTTAAAATTTAGTTCTTTTACCTTTATAATAACAGATACAAATCCACTATTTATAACTCTGCACAAGGCCTCTTCCCATAACTCCGGTATTTGCCGCTTCACTCTACAATAAGTCCGTACATTGCAGATTATAAAGTCTGCATCTTTTTTCTTATACTTTCTAGTAGTAATGCTCTCAACCCTTCGTCGATAAAAATACCCACACAATGCCACATAAGAAACCTTCCGAGCTCTATAAAGCAAATCATATAGAATATACGCATCCTCAACTACTCTTCCCTCTGGAAAACGAATTTCATGAAACAATTTTCTCTGAAATAGCTTATTGCACACGGACTGCGACATACTAAGCGCATTCCGAAAAGTAACTATTTTATCTGATGTACAATAGCTTTTCTTAATATAGCCATAACTTTCAATTGGTTTCTCACCATCTTGAAATGTAACTGCATGACAAACCGCAATAGAAGAAGCATTTTTCTCACAAGCATCTAATAACTTTTCATACATATCTAAAGATACATAATCATCTCCATCTACGAATCCAATAAAATCTCCCTTGGCAACCTCTATACCTGCATTTCTTGCAGATGACAATCCTCCATTTCTCTTTTTGATAACACGGATTCTAGAATCATGTTTAGCATATTTTTCACAAATTTCGCCTGAACTATCAGTAGAGCCATCATTAACTAATAGAATCTCCAGATTTTGATAAGTCTGATGAACAAGACTATTTAAACACTCCTCTAAATAATCTTCAACATTATACACCGGTACTATTATACTAATAAGTCTGTTATTCTTCATAATTTTTCTTTGTGTTTTTACACTGCCTCCACATCATGATATATAGTCCATCATTCCCACCAAGCATTAAATTCATGCTTGCTCTCCTGTTGCTCCTTAGCTGGAAGTCTCATATAATCTCCATACATATTACTCAAATACGCATCATACCCCTTAGGCATTTTAAACTGCTCATTCTCGAAATCCCCAATTAAATAATCATCAAAATTGTTCCTGGATAACAATTCTCTATCTAACTTTCCTGTCACAATATAGCCAACCACCTCTGACTGATCAAAATCATATCGTGTCATTATATCCTTAATTCGCATTTTTAACTGCTCATACTGGTTCTCTTCTTTATCCCCAAAGCCATAATTAAACCAAAAATCATCCCAATCGTTACGCAGCTTTAATATCTCCTCTGTAAAGTCCTCAACCTCCTGCGTATTTCCTGATGGAAATCCACTTATTGGGAAAATATCAATGTTAATACCTGTCTTGCTTTGCAATGGGTAATGGATTTCCTCTAAAACCGTATGTTTATTAATTAGACGAGTAAACATATAAGATGTCGTGCAATTATCAATATTTAGCAATTTATACTCATCATTCTCTTTAAATTGCTCTATAAATTTCAAGTAATCCGGAACCGGCATAAACACATCAATATCATCATCCCACGGAATATATCCCTTATGCCGAATCGCCCCTAATAATGTTCCTCCACACAAGTAATACCTTAGCCCCATCCTATCACACTCATTGCGAAAATGTATCAATAATTGAAGTTCAATCTCTTTCATCTCCGATTGGCTAATATATCGGACTCCCGGTAACTTCTCCTTTGGCAACTCCGGAAATGTTAACAATTGAATCGTATGCTCTTGTGCATCATATCCCAAATCTTCAATTTGTGTACACATATCATGATAACACTGAGAGGCAATCAATATTATCGCATTCTGACGATATTCACCTAATACGTATTGAGGAGACTCCAAGTGATATTTCCCATTAATTAACGACATTTTTCCTAGTTCAATCATATCCCGCTTTTGCTTATTATTATCCACTATCGCATCAATCGTAATGCCTTCCTGATCTAAATATTCTATCACTGCAAGCGCCGGCTTATTTGCGCCAAAAATCACAATATACTTATTATTGAGTCTTCCCGATTGAATAAGGTCTCTGACATTTTCATATAAATATTTTGTTATACTCTTTGTTTCTACTCCATCCATAATTTTACTCCTTATTAATATCGGTTTTATATTAATTACTATTTGTACAATTCACACAAATCCATTTTACCAGAGCTTTTGCTGATTGACAATCCACTTCTTTATAAAGCTTTTCCCGAAACCTGTTCCTCTTCTCTGCTGCCTCATCCCGCTGCAAAACCTTCCAAATACCTTCTTGCAGTTCTGCCATATTACAGGCTCTGACTTCCGGCATATACTCCTCAAAATCAAAATAGGCATCCCGTGTATCCTGCGAATAATCCTCATAATCATAATGAAATGCTACCACAGGCCTGTTCAGTAGCATATAATCGCTGTATACCGATGAATAATCCGCTATCAGTAAATCCAGCCTGCCGAGAAAGGAATTGACATCAACCTGCGCTGGAACAACATATATATTGGAATATTTTATCTGTTCAAACGCTTCCTTACAGGCAGACTTTGGATGCAGCTTGCATACTAACATCATATCATTGTCCTTTAAATAGGAATTAAACTCTGCCAAATCACAGACCTCAAAAAATCTAATCTCTGACGGACGAAACGTCGGGAGATAACCGAGGATTGTTTTTCCCTGCACCTTCCATTCCTCTATACACTCCATCAAAGCCTGTTCTTCCTCTTGATATGAGTTCCACAAACCACACTCTTCAAACAAAATATCATTTCTCGGATAACCCGCCTCTATTACATGGCTGTCCGGCACCTGAAACGCTCTTGCGAAAATCTTACTCATCATCGGCGATGTGGTAAGAATATAATGACTTGGCTTCTCATCAGACAGCCGTCTTGGAAAATACTTAAACTTTTCCCAGCCATTCTTCGGATGCCGCACCTTATCATGTTTGTTATCATAATTAATACATTTATTGCCGACACCGTGCCAGAGATTTATCTTCACAGCCCCGCCACTCAGCCAGAAACTAATATCCTTTGAATAATTGTCAAACAGATATACCTTACCCCGTAATGCATACCAGATACCCTTCACGGAATGATAGTAATACGCTTCATACCCATTCTCATTCAGAAAACGGACTATCTCCTTATCATGGCTAATCCATATCGGACGAATCTTCTTACAATTCTCATCTTCGACAAAGGCATGTCCTGCCTTTATCCAATCTGCCCTGCGAGTCTTCACCTGCTCGGAAGCCCTGTCACTATGCTGACTCACATACAGATAAAAATACCTGGGATTATCGGCAAACCGCCTTCCAAACGTAGAGCCAAACAGCCAGATATGCTTATCTCTTGGAAATAAAAAAGATAACCAATAGATTGGTAAAAGCAGCAACTGTCCCCAGTACTTCATTCTATTGATTATCTGTTCCATTCTGTATTGCCTCCTCCGTGAGTGATTTATGTTCTATATATGTTATCGGCAGAATTGTGGCTTGGGTTAATGTTTTCACCAGTTTTTCAAGTACATTCCAACGACCTGTTTCAAAACACACACCACGTCAAACATACCTGTTTCTTCAATTAAAAAAAGCATCCTTCTCAAAACAAAGCGCCTATATCAAATTCCTCACCCGCCTCTTCCGATGTTTCATCCTCCTGCGCTCGTATTTTCTTTGCTCTCTCTGCCTCTTTCTCTGCCTTCATTTCTTTCACTATCTTTGGAAAATATCGCTTAAGTTCAGCCTCAAATTTATCTTTAAGAAACTTTTCGTTAAATACTTCCGGATTCTCCATGGCAAATCTCGCCAAATCCTTTTCCATCACCAGAAAACCTTTTGCGCTTAATTTTTGCCAGCTCAGTATATCTATCATGGCATCTCTCCGCTCTATTATCTCGCACATCTTTGTAGTAAAACCTGTCTCAAATCCATTATATTCATCTACTCTTTCTGACATCCGACTGCGAAAATCCGTTTCATTTCGTACAACTTCATTCAGAGTACTTTCTGTCACAGCAAAACTTTCAAGATACATGCCCCTTCTACTCTTCTTATTCAACACTCCATCCTGTGTATAGAAAACCGTTCCTCCCATTCCATCGTCAATATCATCCCTGCGTACCATCTCCGCTCTGTCTAGTTCTGCTCCCTTAACATCTCTTTTAAATTCTTCATCTGACTGCAAGCCTAGCTCATTTGGATGTGTGTGTGCAATAAATCTTACATCTCGCCAGTTTTCATTAAACGCAGGCGTACTTTCTCCCGGTGCTGTTACAGATCCTCCAGTTCCGTCTGCGGATTCACCACCATTAATCATCAACACAAAATGAGGAGATGGCTCCTCTCCCTGCTTGTCATTAACCGCAAGCAAACCAAGTTCTCGAATTTTTTGTCCTTTATCATGCTCTTGCGTTTTTCTAACCATACAAAGAATATCGTTCAGATCATCAAGACTCATTGTTTCATCCTGTGACAATTCAACATGAACAAATTTGCCTAATGCTCTCAAAGTTTCTTTTAAATCTTTGTTTTCTTCCTTATCTTCCAATTTTGCATTTATCTCATTTGCTACACGGGAAATATTAAGAGCTTCTCTTAAAAGCTCTACCAGTTCATTTTTCCTCTCTACATCGACATTCCTTCTCTTTTCCTCATACATGTTCTTATACATTATATATGTTTTAATACGTGCAACCAAACCCCGCATATCTGCTCTATTGCTTAAATTGTTCATTAAATCCTCATAAGGTGCCATCTGTATCACGGTCTGATTCTGAACAGGCTTTAACTGCATAACCGGAGTCGGTCTAACGCATACCCGGATATCATCCGTTAAAATCCTCTGCCTCTGCAGTTCATCCGGACATTTTAAAGGATATGTATCCTTTACCTTCACCCGGTCGTCTGTTCTTCTTACATTCTCATACATTTTTATCCCCCTATGTTGGAACTAATTGTACTACCCTTCAATACAAACAGAATGGAATTCATTTCACTCCGACTACCCAATCAACACGTTCTTCCCCTCAAAAGCAATCCCATACTTGCGAATCCGCTCCCTTTCTACGCCAAGATCCAGTAACGCCTGCTCATATTTCTTTTCCTCAATCTGCCTTAACGCCGCCTGTACGGTATCCTCCAAACTTTTCTCCTTTTGAGGATGAAACACTTTAA
>JAMPAW010000146.1 GCA_023666975.1 Clostridium sp. | reverse complement strand
CACTTCATCTGCTCCTGCAGGTACAGCCCCACCCTGTTCTGGATCACATCCGCCATGCTCCCTACGTCTTTCTGCCCTTGGAAATAGCTTTCAGCCTTCATTCATAACTTTAACTGGAAAAACTCTGCTGTTAATCTCTTATTCCTTCAAATTTATCTATGACAGACTGATTTAACCTTTCACTTGGAATATACTCCAATTTCAATGCCTCTGTTAAAATCCTATCCATAATCTTATCTTGTTCATTTTTACCACTGCGGATACAAAACCCCTTAATTCGATCATGGATCTTGCCACAGATAGAGCAAAATACCCTTTTACTATGTTCACTCAATTTACTATAACCTCCTTGCCTAATTATCTTTTAATTTATTAAGAATGCCTTCTGCAATTTTTTGTGACATCATTTCTTGATAATCATCACTTATTAACTTTTTGCACTCCGAATAATTTGAGAGAAATCCCATTTCCACTAAAACAGCAGGCATTTGAGTATTTCGCAAAACATAATAGCCCTCTGCCTTTGCATCCCTCGCTTTAATATCATCATTTAGCGAAACAGCATTGATAATGCTTTCTGCATATGCCTTGCTTTCCTTTTCGTCTGAACTATTGTAATAACATTCCAAGCCTGCTATCCGGGCATCATCTTCATAGTAATTACAATGAAGGCTGATAAAAAAATCTGCATTGGATTCGTTTGCAACAGAAGTACGCTGAGCAAGGCTTATATTCTCATCGGAACTTCTGGTTAGGATAACGGCTATATTGTTATCCTCCAGAATAGCTTTTAACTTTAATGCAACAGAAAGGTTAATATCCTTTTCTATAACCTCTCCGCTGACAGTTCCTCCGTCACTTCCGCCGTGTCCTGCATCTATGACCACGCAAAACTCTAGTACATTGTCCGCAGCTACAGTAACAGGAGTTGTGTTATTGTCTGCATATATATCTATTGCATCAGTTATATTTGTAAATCTATCGTGTCCTGTACATTTGTCATATATGTAAAGGCAACCGCAAACCATAAGCACAAGCATCATAAGTGGTATCAGTATAACGATTATCCTCAGCAGATAAGCAATAATAAGTCGCTTGAGCTTGTTTCTCCGCCTGGGCTTTTTTCTCTTTCTGTGCTGTTCCTTATTCATTGTCACATTGATTTCTCATCCTCTGATTATTCCACGCTAGAAGATCCAGATCCCATTGTGGATAGGCTCCATCAAATTTCCTAATGGAGCCATCGGTTCGCAGAACAGATCCACCCTTACTTTTGCTTAATTGCCCCCACATCATACCTTGTTACAACCGATTGCCTGTTTCTATAAAAGATGCTTTCTCCATCAAATGAGATATTTCCGTTTGTGGGGATGTCAAGTTTTGTAATGCTTTTGGTGGATCGGTTTACTTGCGTTATACCATCATTGCCAACAAAGAATATGCTGTCACTATTTAAGAAAAAAGCATAATGGAAGGACAACAAGTATTGATCGCTTACAAAATAATTTATAAAATTCATATCTGATCAGTCGTGTCATTTTTTCTCTCTCCAAAATAATATAGAAATACATCTTCCAAATTAGGGGAAGCTTTTACTGCGTTTGTTACAGGCTGCATATCGCTTACAATTCTTATTGAAAAGTTTTCGCCTTTCTGTTTCAAATTGCTGACATAATACCGGCTGCTAAGACGGACCGCATCTTCCGCATTTGCTGTCACTTCCCACACCTTACCGTAGATGCCCTGTTCTAATGTATCGGTAGTTCCTTGCGTAATTAAGGTGCCTTCCTTTAGAATGATAATCTCTTTTGCAATACACTCGATATCGGAAACAATATGGGTAGCCAGCAAAATCGTCCGTCCCAGTGCAAACTGTGAAATCAAGTTACGAAAGCGGATGCGTTCACTGGGATCAAGTCCCGCTGTCGGTTCATCTAAAATAAGGATTTTAGGATCGCCTAACATCGCTTGAACAATGCCGACTCTCTGCCGCATATCGCCAGAGAGCGCGCCTATTTTTTTATCTTTAGCGTCTAAAAGATTGACAATACCCAGAAGCTCTATAGCCCGCTTTTTCCCCTGTTCAGCAGAGATTCCCTTCAATGCACACATATATAACAGGAAGTCCATTACCGTAAAATCCCGGTAGAAGATAGGGTATTGCGGCATATATCCGATTTTTGACAGAAAACCTTTACCCAATGCTTTTGCATCTTGGCCATCAATCAAAACCTTTCCGCCATCGCTGCCCAGAATCCCGACAAATATGTTTATCAGCGTTGTTTTTCCTGCACCGTTAGCTCCTAAAAGACCATAGATTCCCTCATGTAATTCAGCAGTAAACTCCTTTAGGGCATATTTGCCTTTATACTGTTTTGAAATATTTTGAAATGATACTTTCATAGATCATTACCCATCAAAACCGAATGTTGTTATCAAGGTGCTCACCTCACTGATACCTCGTCCAAGCACAACAATACAGGTTTTAGATTCATCCAGAATTAAAATTTGGGGGATACGCAGGAAATAACGCCTGTAATGCTTTCTCTAAATCTTTGCTGACTTCCTGCTTGTTCTCAATCATTTTCAATACCTCGTTCTTTCTGTGCTGTGTTTTTGGTTGCTTAAAATAAAAAGGTAGCTGATTGTCTGTTAAGATAATCGCTACCTAAAGGTAAACAATATTCAGTTTTTATATCATTTTTCTACACTTAGTGCTGTGAATAGAGCAAGAGAAAAGCACTTAATAACTTCTCCCAACAAATTTTGAAATAGCAATATTATCAAAGCAAACAATAACTACCTTACCTATACAAAGAATTCTCAATTACTATTTCAGTTGCATAAAGTTTATTATCTAACTGATACCCTTTAATATTAATACGTGTATCTATTTTCAAATCTTCTTTTGATGCTTCTCTCGTTTCAACTCTATTTCCGTTTACATCATATATGTCTTTTTGAGTATATTTTGTAGTTTCAGTTATATATACCATTTGAAGGTCTGGGTTTTCAACACTCCCGCTTGCGATACCCTTTCCTTCCCCAAAATCTTCTTCATTGACTTTGTTTATGGTAATGCTTGAATTGTCATATGCCGTTATATGCCCATATATATCAAATTCATCATTAGAACCAACTTTAGATTGTTCTTTATCGGATTGAATTTTAGACTGTTCATCAGAATTAACCTCTATTTGCTCATTATTACTATAATCATTCTGCAAGTCATTATTATTGTCTGACAAATAACTTTGATTACTCTGTTTTTTAATCCCGAACATAATGCCAAAATAATCGACTGCAAGATAACCTGCCACTATAAATCCGATAATTGATAGTATGATAGTTACTACATATCTTTGCGTTTCTCTTTTATCAGTTATTGCTATCATTCCCTTAAAAAATAAAAAACCTATGGTAACACCTAGTATATTTAATATAATATCATCTATATCAGCACTACCTAAATACAAAACATACTGACAAATTTCAAAAAACAAACTAACAAAAAAACCTGCTAATGCGACTGTTTTCAATTTTCTACACTTCTTATACAGCAAAGGAATGAAATATCCAAAAGGAGCAAATACAAAGACATTCCCAACGATATTGTTAAATCCTCTAGAAAAATAACCGTTAAACATCAATTTCGTAAACTCCCAAATTGATTGAAACGGTATTATGTTAAAAGAATGAAATCCCGACAATTCTCCTGCAATAAGTTTATTAACAGTAGTTGTTAATCCCCTATATTTGAACAGTACAATTTTTATTAAAAAAATCAAATAGACAATAAAAATTATATGACAGCATACTCTAAGAAATATATTTTCATTTTTATTGCTCAAATTTCAGCACTCTCCTTTTATTTTTAATACAGTAGGAAATTGTTAAATTATTCACTGCTATCAATTTGCCATAAATATACACACAATACTATTAACTCAATTTATTGAATTGTTCAACACCATTATACTACCACAAACGCGCTCACAAATGTATCAACAACACAGGTGCTGCTATCTGATCCGTATATTAAAATTATTTTTCATCCCCAATAGTTGAATGACCTCAATCTACTGTATCTGCCCGGTTCCAGCTTTCCATAAAGCCACATATACCATCTGGCATCATCACGAAATCCCCTTCAGCTTATCAAGAAACGCCGCATAAAATGCCCGCTCCATCGCAACATATCTCTTTTCTTCTGCGCTTTTTGCCGGCTGTCCGGCAAGCGGATGGTCTATGTCATAGATCCACTTATTTACGGCATTGATTGCGCTTTGGACTGAGTTTCCCAATAAATCAGCCTGTCCATCAACCATCTCACCCTTTACCCATCTGATAGCCGTTTGAATCATCACTTGCGTTATGTGCGCGTGTTTCCCGTCATTGGATATCCAGAGACCGCATTTTGTAATATGACCGTCAGCCCCGCTTTCCTTTTCCGCCTCCATCCATGCTTGCCTCACCGCATCGGGCGCGTTTGCTCCGATCACATCCAATGCGGCGGCGGTGTTCTCGTGTGCGGTTTCTTTTTCCGCCTCCGCCACTTTCCGGCTTGCAATCTCCGCAAAAGTCTTTCCTGTTTCTGCTTTTGCGGCTTTATTGTTTGTATATACCATTTGATAATAATTTGCTGCTATTCCATTGATATCCATTTTTTATTCCCCCAATGCAGTTTGCGCATACTTTTCAAATATTCCCAACAGTTTTTTACCATCTATGGATTGTTTATATAATCCTGCATCCATATAGTCTTTCATCATAAGTTGAACCATTTCCATCCAGTCCTGCTTCACACTGTTAAAAGAATCCGCTCCGTTTGTTAATTCAAAATATCCATTATGTGCAGCATTGTCACGATAATAATTCAATGTATGCCAGCTTCCAAACGTGCCGCCCGTTCCCATTCCTTTTGCATCGGCATAATTGCATAACGCAAACATCTCTATCTCTGTTGCATTCTGTGGGTTAATATCATGAATATTAATATTATATTCTTCCTTCCCATTTGGCTTTTGTACTGTTACTTTAATAACCGGATTATCTTCTGAATAATTTTCAGCATATTCAGCACGCATCCCGTAATGCATATTGCTGTTTTTTTCATGCAAAAATCCGATGCCTAAAATCCTGTCATCGCTGTCTGCGGTATGCAGTTCCATCGAATACTCTTTTGTCTGCTTCGTTATAGTTTTACTTTTATATTCATTTGTATAAATGCCGGAAGCTATATTGTTTCCAATTTCCATAATTACATTTTCCTTTCAATTTTCTCTAAAAATGCCGAATAAAAATTCTTTTCCCTCTGAAGAAACGCTCTCCTGTCATCATCAACTTTTCCCAATGGATTATCAATTCTATCCAAAATCTTGTTGACTGCATTAAGACTACTTGATATTGTATTTCCGAAAATATTATCATTTCCGCCTGTCATAAAATCCTGTTCCACTGCAAGCTGCGCAAGTGTACTGGAACCATCCGGAAATGGATTAATTCCGGTTTCCTCCAGCGTTTCCTGCCATGCTTCTTTTACGCCTTCCGGAACAGTGGATAAATAGTAGTTGCTTAAATGTGTAATCCTCTTTTTCATACGCTCATCAGCAAATTCATATGTTTTATTTGCTGCTATCTGTCGTTCATAGGCATCCTGTGCTGCGGTTTTTGCCACTGACTCCCAGTATCCATTTTTGTTTTTGCTGTATTTCATACCGTTTACTGTAAAATCTATTGAGGTATCTATTCCAAAATATCCCATTACCCTTGATACGTCTTCCGTCCACTTTTGGTATTCGGAACTGCTACATGCAATCATGTTTGCTGTTCCGCCTGCATTTCGGAGCAGCTTTGTTAAGGCACTTGCCATCTCAGCAGCCCTCTCGTGCGCTTCATGATTATAAAGATTGCCTCCGGATATTTCAACATTATATTCTCCCACCGTCAGCCTAAATCCACCTTCTACCGTTATTCTTGTGCCTTGCGCAAGATTGATGGAATTACTTAGCGCATTGATGCTTGTCCTCTCCGCCAAATTAAGAGGGATTCCCATTCCTCCCATCAAATCATCGAGAGAAATCGGTGTAAATTTAGTTGTATCGCACATGAATTCACATATTTCCCTCCTGTTTTCAACATTGGTAACTCTTTTTGATGTAGCTTGAAATGTATATGGGTTTATGTACCCTGCGTTTTTAATGTCCATTTTCATCCTTTTCCATTAAGTTAATATGATTGAAAACCTTAAAAAATTTCAACATTGCAAAATAATTAATGATTACTTCCTCAAGCAATAATTCCCGTTACTGTACTGTCAAAATTGCTGCTTTCTACCGACTCTGACAAAACATTTGCTTCATAGGCAGCAGAAACCGTTTCCTTTGCAATACTGCTCTGGTAATATTTGTGTTCTATCATCTGTTGTTGCAACTGGCTATTCTCCGTTTTTCTTGTCATCAGCTCCTCATAATATTGTCCCTGCGCCAATCTCTTAGCAAGTGCTTTCTTTTCCTGTATTTCTTCATATTGTTCTTCTAATCTCCGTTTGCGTTCTGCCCTGCGCTCCCAGAAACTGTCCTGCGATTTCTCATCATAAAGGCTTGTTCCTTTACCGTTCTGATAACCTGCATACCAGCTTTCTCCATGATATTCTTCTTTTGTTGCTCCGATATACTTAACGCAATAACACCCTCCACAAGAAGCTGTCCAAGGATTATAGCAGTTAAAATCTTTCTGCAAATAATCCAAAACCCATTCTTCATATTCCGGATCATTTTTCATTGCCTCAAAACCTGCTTCTGAAATATTGATTGATATAGTATCCTGCATACGGGACGGGTTTATCGTCATTTGCGAAATTTTACCATAAATATACTGCTTATATTCTTCCATAGTCATATCTTTTGTTGAAACAGTGCTGGCATTCCCCGTTTCTGATACGCTTTGACTTGCTATGTTTTTTTCAGCCACCTTTTCAGCAAAAGTTGTTCCTTTTGTAGACGCTTTTTGTGCTCTATCTACATATTGATATGCTGCTAACGCTCCATTTCCATTATTAACATTGATTGCCATAATTTCGTCCTCCATAATTCTGTTCTCAAAATCCGTTTTCATTTTCAGGGCATGTACTGCACCTGCATATACTGCACTGTCACATCTATTATCGGAAATCTGTATATCAAATCTGATATTTTTATCCCGAGGTACAGATTTTTTCCCCGAAGTACAGATTTTTTTATGTTTTTTCCCTAAACCGGCTCCAAATTACCCTAAAGTGCCTTTATAATTTACGCTATCACGACTATCGGTTCAGGATCACATCACTGTAAAATCTCCCGTCACCATTTTTATAGAGGATGCTGCCCCCGTATTTCTCCACGCACCGCTCCACATTCAGACAGCCGATGCCGGCACCCTTCCCACCTGTACTTACCGGCCTGCCGTTCTTTATCCTTACTTCCTGTTCCACGCTGTTCTCTATGCGGATGGAAAGCATCTCGTTATAGCTTTTGATATGCACCCTGATGTAACGCTCCCCGCTGCACTTTAGGACAGCCTGCATTGCATTTTCCAGAAGGTTCCCAAAGAGCGTTGTCACATCCACCGGCTCTATGAACCCAAGCCCTGTGCTTTCCACCTTTACCACGAACCGGATGCCGATGCTTTCCGCCGCCTGCTTCCTGTCCGCAAGGAGGATGTTCAGCATCGGGTTGTCAGAGTATTCCACCGGCACAAGGGGCTTCAGGATGCCCCCGATCTGCCTGGTGTACTCCATCGCCTTTTCCGTCATGCCTGCCCGGTACAGCTCCTCAATGGAGCGGAGATGCTTGCTGACATCATGCAGGACTTCGATGGACCTCCCATATTTCTCCCTCTGCCTCTCATAATGCTCAAACTGCAGACCCTCCTGCTGCTTCATCATGGCGATCTGGAATTCCATGCTGTTCTTTTCATCCTCCACCTTCAGGGAATAGAACAGGTACATATTGGCAAAAATGACACAGCCCATATTGGCACAGAGCAGTATATAGTCCGCTTTCCTTGAAACTGCCGTTGCAAGGATGATAAAATTGGCCATGCTGTATAAAAACATGGCAAGATAAAGAAATACCTGTGTCCGGCTCTGCCTGTAATCTTTTTTCCATAACCGCCTCATCAGGGCATAATAAAAGAAAAGCAGCACCAGCTTTGAAAAAACCACCTCTATGCTGCTGCCAATCACCGCATCTTCCGGTATAAGTGAAAACTTTTCCATCAGAAGGTCAATCCCAAACACACCGATGCCTTCAAACAGCGCAACCATGATAAAAAAACACTCCGACTCCACCACCCGCCAGTATCTCCTGCCGCTTTTATCCTCATAGAAGATAAAACTGGCAATGCCGAACACCAGAAAATTTGCCCCCATATTCCACCATGCACTATTTTTTAAATTTACCAGCGTCACGATTACCACAGCTGCAGCGGCGGCAATCCGGTAAACCCACGGATTTCCAAAGGCTTTCTCATAGCGGTCACCCATGAACTGGAACATCAGCCCGGCAATGATCACACATGACAGAAAGCAACTGAACA
>JAMPAW010000145.1 GCA_023666975.1 Clostridium sp. | reverse complement strand
TGTATGCGTACTGTGGGAATAATCCGGTGGTGTATTGTGATCCGAGTGGATATACTAAAAAATGCAATATAGAGCAAACAGGTGGCAATGGTTCTAATAATTCAGAGAATATCTTAAATGTTGGTGCGGGAGATAGTCCTATACCTGATGCAACAAATATTGATATTAATCCCACTGCACCTGGTGTTATTTACGGGGATGTTAATGATCTCAGCCAATTTGAAACTGGGCAATTCGATCAGGTTGTAGCGCTGAATCCATATAATTACAATATATTGGAAAGTGATGTGCCGCGTGTTTTGAAGGAGGGAGGAACATTAACAATTACAGGAAACTATAGTAATGGATTTTTCAGAAAAATATTTAAGGCCTCTGCAGAATCATTAGAAGAATCGGGATTTGAAATAGTTAGTAGAGGAGAACCAATAAGTATTTTTGCACAGTATGGAGGAAAAGTAACAGGTGGATCTAGACAAACAATGGGACAAGTGCTTGAGATAATCTTGAGAAAAGTAGGTGGGAAATGAAAATTATAAATATAACGGGAGAAAATTTTGATTTCATAGACTGCTCAGAAAGCAATATTTTCCTTGAAAAATTTTCAGAGGGAGAAACATTTAAATTAAAAATATGGGGTGTTACCCTAATGCATGAATTGGGGATTTCAGAAAAGGAGTCCTATATTGCTGCTATATCTGATATTGTGTTCAAGGATGTTGCGTATATTGTTATGAGTTATGGCATATATGCAGATGAGCAAGGCGCACAATTTGTTTATAATATGGATGGACACGATATCCATATGAAATTGGAACTAGGGAAAAAGCATAAAATATTAAATTGCAATGAATATAATATCGGAGGTATTTTGGGCAGAAATATAGGATATGCTGAGTTTAAAGTTTACTGTAGAGGAAAAGTTGAATTGATATTTAATGAGAAAGCGTTAATTGATGCAAGGGAATTTTGCATGAATCCCGAAAAGTATAGACTATCTGGGAAAAAATAATGTATTCGGAAAGCCCGTATATGAGAACGCCGTGGATGCGGAAGGGAACAATCCCACTATCCGCACCTGGCACTATGACAGCCTGGCAGAATCACCCGTGCAGTCTGTGATGGGTATTCCTATGAGTATATTTAATGTCTGCTCAAAGCAATAAAAAGTCGTCGAAAGTCCTTGAAATTACTGCATTTGTGCCCATTCCGTGGTATAATGGAAGTGAAGGAAAAACTGCTCTTTTCATGAAAAAACCTTGCACTTGCAGGAGGGCGTATGTACAAATTCGAAAGATACCGTCAATTAGGTCTGACAGATTTCAATCAGCCGGTTGGACTGAAAATGAACCTTGAAAACCGCTAGGTAAAGAAAGCTGCCTCCATCCCTTGGGATGCCATTGAAGAAAAATAAGCAGGTCTTTTCCCAAGTAAAACGGGCATGTCTGCCAAACCCCTTCGCATGGCGCTTGGGTCACTCATGATCCAGAAACAGCACGGTTATTCCGACAGGGAACTGCTGGAGCAGATCACCGAGAATCCGTATTACCAGTACTTCATCGGCCTTCCAGGATTTCAAAGCGAACCGCCCTACGATCTTTCGCTGTTGGTTGAATTCCGTAAGCGGCTGAATGACGATCATGACGGAGAACAACGAGATGATCATCACCTTCAACTCGCCGGATGATCCCAGATCGGGAAACGGAGGCGGGAGCGATTCCGACGACGTAACGCCCGACCAGCCTGAAAACAGTGGAACAATCATCCTTGACGCAACCTGTGCACCGCAAAACATTAGCTATGCGCAGGACGTCAACCTCCTAAACAATGTTCGCGAGAACCTTGAAGGAATGATTGACGAACTTTGTTATGAATACGGGTACTACAGACCCAGAACCTATCGTAAAAACGCAAGAAAGGATTACCTGAATCTCGCCAAGTGCAAAAAACGCACAGCGAAAAAATCCGCAAGGCAATCAAACAACAGCTCCGGTACGTGTGCCGTGATTTCGGGTATATGGAGTGGCTGTTGGAAGAAGGAGCTAAACTTTCGACCAAACAACGACAGCGATATGAAGTGCTCCGGCAGGTTTACGAACAACAGCGGTACATGTATGAGAACGAAGTGCGCACTGTTCCAAACCGCATCGTAAGCATCAGCCAGCCTTACGCCCGGCCCATCGTTCGCGGAAAAGCTGCCGCTCCCGTGGAGTTTGGTGCCAAGCTGGATCTTAGCATTGATGAACGCGGAATGGCGAGGCTTGAGAAACTTTCATTTGACGCATACAACGAATCCGACGTTCTGATCGGAGCGATTGAGCGCTACCGCGAACGGACGAGACATTATCCCAAAAGGGCACTTGCGGATAAGATCTATCGCAATCGTGAGAACCTAGCGTTCTGCAGGCTGCATGGCATTCGTCTTTCCGGTTCTTCACTTGGCAGACCGAAGAAAAATGCCTTGATTGACAAGAAGAGCGAATACGTTGACAATGCCGATCGGATCGAGGTTGAAAGATCCTTCAGCCTGACCAAGAGGTGCTATGGACTTGGAAGGGTCATGACAAAGCTGGACGTTACGATGCGCAGCTCCAGCGCGCTGTCCATTCTGGTGATGAACGTAAGTCGCATCGCGGCTTGTTCTTTGCGCCATTTTTTGATGGCGGTATTTTCAAGGTACTTACGGCAGTATTTCATGCCGTTTTATGATCAAAATGTTGCCAATGAATTATTGGCGACTTAATGAGCAGATATTAATTTATTTACAGAACTTCTCTGGACAGCGCATCCTGAACGGAGAAGTTTTATTTTACGCATGATACATCTGGGGTCAATATAAAATCAATCATATGAAGAATCTGGAGGACAGAATGATTATATTGCACTGCGCTACAGCAGAGGAAACAAATCAAAAGGTGTACGGATATGCCCTCCGGGAAGACGGAAAAGTCTTTATTCTTCGGGAAGACGGTGTAAAAGTTCCCGTAAGATCTGAGACCGTTATGCCTTATCAGGCATGTCATCGGCTGGAGGATCATATCTCTCTGACAGAAAGGACATTGACGGCATTTCATGAGAAAAAAATATATTATCTGGAGGACATTGAGGAAAAGGGCAGATCTGTGCTGAAAAGCATCAAAGGGATAGGCCCGGCAAGGCAGAAAGCAATACAGGAAATTATGAATGATGTGCTAAATAGTGAAAAGTAGGAGCAGAATGTAGCAGTAGACAGCATAATATGGCAATAACGGTTATATATCTGGTTACATATAATAGTACAAAATAGAACCTGAATGCGGTTATATACGAGTTACTGCATGATGGTTATAATTATGGTGAACAGAAAAATCGGAGGTCATATTATGGGAATGCATTTTGATAAAGAGATGGTGAATCCAAATATTCCACGAACCATACGGTTTACGCAGCCTTTGTATGATTGGCTGATGCAGGTAAAAGAAAGAGAGAATCTGTCATTTAATCAGGTGGTTTTGCAATGCTGTAAGAACAGTATGGTCGAAGATAATAACGGTAGGTTATCGCACGATGCAGAAGATGAACGAGGGAGAACGAATGGAGAAGAGGACATGCAGGGTGGGGATATGTGACGACAGGCAGGAAGACATCCGGCTGATTGAAGATGCGCTGAGGAAGGGCATAAAGCGGATAGGGCAGGCGGTCAGTTTGAGTGTCCGCTCTTTTCAAAACGGCGAGGATCTGTATGCGGTAGCCGGCAGGGAAGGTTTTGATTTAATTTTTCTGGATATTGAGATGCCGGGGATGGGCGGGTTTGAGCTGGCGGAAAAGCTCCGCATGGATTGCTCACAAATTTGTCTTGTCTTTGTGTCCGTCCATGAGAGTTTCGTTTTTGACGCGCAGGAATATTCCCCTCTGTGGTTCGTGCGCAAGGGAAACCTGGAATGGGATATGTTCAAAGTGCTAAAGAAGTATCTGCAGATGACGGCATTTATGGGTGTCAGCTATCGGCTGAAGGAGGGATTTGGCTTTAGGGAGATCCCGATCAGGGATATTGTATATGTTGAAGGCAGCGGTCACAGTCTGACAATAAAGAAAAAGGATGGCGGCCGGCTGAGAAAATATGGCAGCCTGAAATCTATGGAAGAGGAACTGGAGGGCTGTTATTTTTTGCGTATCCATAAGAACTATTTGGTCAATCAGGAATATGTCAGGGAAGTTGGGAACCGAGAGATATATTTACTGGACGGGAGTGTACTTGAAATGGGCAGAGACAGAAAGAATGCAGTCCGCGAGGCCATGCGGCAGTATGACAGGGAAAGGCGCGGGACGTAACAGACGGAGGAAAAGATATGGAGTTCAGTGCATATGTGATCAATGCCATATCTGCAGTCATAGCGGTGGAATACATAGATTACGGGTTTCCTAAAAAATATGGCGGATTCAGGCGTTGGAGCCTTTTTGCCGCAGGCTGCGTTGTCTATTTTCTGGCAGTTACGGCGCTGAACAGAATTATTGATTTTGAGGGTGTGCTGGGATTTTTCTATGGAGTGGTTCTGGTTGTATATGGAATGTGCGCGTTAAAGGGGAGACTGCATGATTTTGTTGTAGCCGGTATTTTGTGGGTGCTGATAGCCATTATCGGCACCTATGGCATTTTCAGTGTCATGGGAATCCTTACGGGAAACAGTTTGGGCGAGATGCTGCAGTTGCAGGGAGAGCGGCGTGTGTACGCATCGGTGGTCGCCATAGTGGTGAAGTTCTCCATGGGAAAAGTTGCGGCGCTGTTTTTCAGAGGGCATGACGGCATCTATAAAGAGGAAAACAGGATTGTAGCAAGTGCATTTGTATTTATGACGCTGCTTGCAATGGGGCTGTTCTGGCTGGAGGCAGGAAATCAGGAAGGCTCAGTGAGATATGTGCTTACAATCGGAATATTGTTGGATGAGGTGGGTATTGTCGTATTTCTGGTTCAGTTGTACCGGCGCCTGAGCAGATATCAGAAAGAAAAAATGGAGGCACAGTACCAAAGGGAGAGAGAGCAGGAACGGTTAGAGGGTCTCATGGACATATACAGGGTTGGCAGGGAGATCAATCACTGGCGTCATGATATGCAGGGAGAATTGGATGTCCTGTACCGTATGCAGAAAAGCGGAAAATATGAGGAAGTGGAAACACATATGGAAAAGCTGTGCAGTGGATTAAAGGATTATCCCGAGCTGCCGCAGCCTACTGGAAATGAAGGATTGGATGCAGCGTTGATCAAAATGATTCCCAAATGTAAAGAGAGGGGAATCCGTTTCTGCTATGTGATAATGGGAAAACCGACGCGGATTGACAGTATTGTATTGGGTAATATTTTGGATAATCTGCTGTG
Organism: Clostridium sp.; assembly: GCA_023666975.1. The sequence goes on along the minus strand of JAMPAW010000145.1, from coordinate 3,355 downwards.
CAATGGGATGGAGGCATGTCAAAATCTGGACGGGCCAAGGGAAATGGAACTTGTAATACGAGGTCGCGTGGATGGGCTGGAAATTTACTTGGAAAACAGCATTGGGGAGTCCGTGTTGGAGAACAATCCCCGCTTTGCCAGTCATAAGCAGGAGAAAGAACGGCACGGGTTTGGGATGGAAAGTATTTGTCGTATAGTGGAAGAGTGTGAGGGCACTTACGAATATTGGGAGGAAATGAAAGAGGACAAAAGGTTCTGTCAGCGCATATATTTGAATTATACACAGCCGTAAAAACAGGAAGTTGTTGCAGTTTATTTTTCAATGGGTCACCTTCCAGATAATAAAGAACGCAGGTTGGAAACTGGGGTGGGACTTCTTGCTTGCGTCTAAGTGTGGCGAACCGTCCATGGAATATGGAGCGTTTTGCCTGTGTATGATTTTTTACGATACACATTTTAATATATGGGATTTACTGTGTAAATTGCAAAGTTGTGCCAATTTGGGACAGTTTTGTACCAATGTGGTGCCAGAAAATGAAATTGAGGGATAATATATGTTCAAGACATATTGAAAGCAGAAATCATTTTTTTTTCATTTTTAATGAAATTATTTCAATTTCATGTATATTAATAGATATAATCGGTAATAATTTATCGTATGATTTATCTTTTAAGAAAAAGTGGTTGACAATTTGGTGGTGAATGCCATATACTTTCGTTAATGGAACATTGTGGGGCAAAAGGCAGATAGAGGTTGTTTTAAGAGTTGGATGACGCATGCTTAATATGTTTTTGCCATCACAGAAAGGCTTTGGTTATTATGTTAAGAAAAGATACATTATATATGATAAAAACGGAGTGGGAACCAAAGGTTCCAACGACCGATAAAATAAAAGCACAAATGAAAAAAAGGCAACCTCAGTTAGCTGGAAGTGTGCGTGCTGCATTGGGAAAAGTAGCAGGATTATCTGAAAAAAATGTGGCTTTACCCAAGAAATGCGTTAAGCCTAAAATAAAATAAGAGAGCTGCCCTATTATAAGGGCAGTTTTTTAATGGGAAGGATAAAAGATGGAACAAGCTACTTATCAAGCACTTGAACAGATTATTAATGTAACAGCAATGGCAAATAAATGGATGCGATGGTGTGAGCAAAGTCTTCCAGATCAAGCGGTATTTGTGCCTAGCGTATTTCAGATGAGGGATGCGTATAGCCATGTGATCACGATGTTTGCTCATGGTATTAAGGAGCAAGGATTGGAAGAAAAAGAGACTGAAGAATGCCAATTTGATGAAGTGCAATTTTTCAAGTCGGACATAGTTTCAACACAGTTTTATGAAATATTTAATCATACTTTAAGGGCTTTTTTTGACACAGCTGATTACATAACAGAAAGGTTGTCTGAAATATGTAAAAATGCAGACTTATATGTGGAGAGTAATTCATATCTTTTGCTAAGATATATATTGAACAAATATGATGAAGAGATTAATTCTATGCGAGGAAGAAAGTCTACAACTCCAGATGTTGCATACAAAACAGTTCAGCGGTGGGATTCTTTATTACAAGTTATTACAAGTGCATATTCCTTTGCTGATTATGAGTATAGTATTCGTGATTTGTATAGGACTGTTTATGATACAGTATTGGACATTGAGGCACGTTTTGAAGAATCTATAATAAAAGAATTTGATCCTAATTTTTATAAGGAGAAAATGGAGTTGGTACAACTAAAAGAATTACCTGATGTGTATCAAAAATTCAAAAATAATGAAAGTGAGTTTATGACACAAATTTTGGAGGATCCTGTTGACTGGCAACGTAGAATAATTGAACAATTTAATAAAAGTAGAAATGAGTTGGATGAAAAGCTAAATAAATATCAGTTGCTGTTGGAAACAATTCCTAGTACAGCATTAATTCGGAAAGTCAAAGGTGGACAAAATCAATTTAAAATAGGAGTTTTGGGGTTTGTTTCTTTGGTTATCTCAACTTTTGTTACTACATGGATAGAGCAGGAAATGTTTTTTTCTGGACAATTACCGGTAACGCAGATTGATTCACAATTTGTTATAAAATTTTGTTTGATTTTTTCACTTATAGAATCTGTATTAATTATCTTGGGGTGGGTTATATATAGAATTAGTCTATCATGGATCAAGAAAAAGTATCAGCGTGAAACATAGAATAATTTTTTCCCAAAATCTGTGTTGATAAAATTAGAGGGGCTGTCGCACTAAGTACTTCGTTAAAGCGACAGTCTCTTTCTGCATAGGAGACATTTTAAGTCGTTTTATGACGGATTATGATATAATAATTGTTTTTCTGAGTGCGAATGATAAAATTACGATGAAAACATAACATATTTTTATAGCAGTGCGGTTTTATAACAGGGAGCCAAACTACGGACGTAAAAAAAAACACGCAAGTAGTTTCGGCTCTTTTTGTGTTGCATTAAGGAATTTCTGCAGAGGTCCTCCATCGGTTGAATCTGATACCGTAAACAGATTCAATCAGTGGAGAAAAACTATGTGGAAACGAAATAATGGAAAAAGTGAGCCGGATATTCTTCAGAATCAATTTACCGGATATCTGGTAACAGCGGTCAGGAGACAGAGAATGCTGTATATAAGGAATAGGAATACAAGAATGAACAAAGAAATTTCCATAGAAGTGTGGGAAAGCCAACCGATGCGGCAGCCGGATTCGGATATGTTGGAAGGACTCCCTCTCATGCAGAAACTGGAAGATCAAAGGCTGCGAGACGCAATAAAAGGAATGAAGGACAGAGAAAGATATATTTTTCTGGAGAGAGTATTGGCCGATAAAAAGATTGCTGAATTGTCACTGGAGTTGGGAATGGAATACAAAAGTGTTGCTACAGTCTATTATCGGGCGATAGAAAAAATCAGGAGACACTTAAGGGAGGCGGAGAAAAATGGATTTTAAGAAACTGCTGTTGTCGGCAAAGAGAAATAATGGGGAAGCGGTCAGTCAAATATTGTTGATGTATAAACCGTTGTTAATAAAAGAAGCGATTGTAGATGGGATATTTGATGAAGATCTGTATCAGGAGTTATGTGTCACATTGATGAAATGTATCAGTATGTTTCGTATTTAAGAATAGGGGAAAGCGCCGGGTTTGTGTGCCGGCGCTTTCCCTTTCTGCTATAGTGATCCTTTTAAACAGCAGGATTCATCGGATATTTGTCAGGAGCGCCCCTATCAATTTCACGGAGAGTATCTTCTATCAGCTTTCTCAGTGCAAGGGCAAGCTGCTCGATCTCCCGGATATCCTGCCTGCGGTAAGCCGCCGCTGAGATCTGTTTTAGCAATCCTGATGCCTGTATTGCGTT
>JAMPAW010000144.1 GCA_023666975.1 Clostridium sp. | reverse complement strand
ATAAATACGTCTTCTGCAAACATAAGGACAGGGATACATGGAAAATCCCCGGAGGTCATAGGGAACTGTTGCCAGACGGAAACAGGGAAAATTGCAATCATGGATGAATTTCCCTAAAAGTGGACATATCCCGATACCCCGCCGCATTTGATAGGCGAGGCAACGAGGCGGGGCAGAGTATCCATTCAGTCATTTTCATACTTTGTCCGCAGCTTTCGCAATTTCCAACCGCAGTAAGTAAGCAGATAGAGATATATCAGTGCCAGGACGGAAAAGACTACAGTGAACACGGTAGCAAGAGAGTCACTGGTTGCTATGCTTCTGGTGAGATTGGGAATCACACAGCAGGAAAAAATGATCAGGAGCGGAAGTAAACGGGTTTTCACCACATGGTTAACCATATCAAGCCTTGATTCGTTGTCAGAGAAAATTTCGCCATCCTGTTCAGAATCCGTCTTGGACGACGGTTTGCGAAAATACAGCCATCCAACACACTGACCGATATATTCCCAGCCATAATCCTCAAAAATCTGGAAATAGTCACTGGTCTCGGTATTATTTTTATAATCCAGCCGGTATGCGACATTCTCCGGCGTACATTCCTCAAAAATATAGAAGCATGGCGGAATCATTTTTAATAGTTTCCAGCCGTTTTCATGCTGATCGTGCAGCCATACTTCTTCCTCCTCATAATCGGCAATGGTAAAAAAGCGTATTATCGTTTTTTGGTTATTCATTTATTTTCACTCCTTTGCTGTTTTTATACAAGCGTTCAATGCGTTTGATTTCAAGATCTAAAATTTCTTTTCCAAGTTCGGTAATTCGATATAGCTTCCGCTTTTCCTCTTCTCTCTCAAAAGCAATCAGACCATCTTTTTCCATTTTTGAGAGTGTTCCGTACATCGTTCCTGCGCTGATAATTAGCTCTCCTCCGGTCATTTGCCTGACCTGCTGGCTGATTCCGTAGCCGTGCTGTGGCTGCTGGAGACAGAATAAAATATAAAAGCCGCTTTCCGTCATTGGTACATAGATCCGTTTGATTTTACTGTCCGTAGGCATCCTCTCCTTACTATTTCACTTTGATATATCGAAGTTCTATATATTATATCGAGCCTCGATATAATTGTCAAGGGGTTTATGAAAAGCGGATTGGCTTTAAATGCAAATTTGTTTTTACCGAAGACATAATAAAAAGGAATGATATTATTTAGTAATTTTGTTATAATATTTTTATCTAACAGAAGGGGGGATAACTTTGTGATTTTGGTAAGGGAACTGAATGTTGAACACATCGAAGAAATTAAGTCATTGTATGCAGAAATTTTCACAAGTAAACCGTGGGAGGATGACTGGGGAGATGAAAAGCAGCTCAGTGAATATATCATGGATTTGATCGGGAATAGAAATTCACTGACGTTGGGCGCATTTGAAAAGGATATGCTGGTCGGTCTTTCCATGGGTAGTATCATACACTGGCACAGTGGTACGGAATACTATATTTTTGAGTTTTGCATTAAGACAGAAAAGCAGGGTATGGGAATGGGAACTGATTTTTTAAGGCAAGTGGAGGAATATGTGAAATGCAGAAAGATAACACATATTTTTCTGCAAACGGACAGAACCGTTCCGGCATATCATTTTTATCAGAAAAATGGCTTTAGAGAATTAAAAGACCATGTTTCATTTGTCAAAGATTTTGCGTGATTTTATTAGGCAATTGCGGAATATTTTTTCGAGTTTTGCAGCCGCCATGCGATTTTATCAGAGAGACGAAACCCTCTTCACATTTCCCATAGTCAAAACCTGTTCAATATGTTAGAATCAATATAGATTACAGGCGATTGCGAAACTCGAAAAAGTGAATTTGCTTGTGGAGAATTGATACAGCTTTTCGACAGCATTAGGAACGTTAGCCGAGAAAAGCTGTATCAATTCTCCACGAAAAAACATTTCGCAATTGCCTATACAGACGATTACAAAAAGAGGAGAGACAAGTCATGAGCCAGTTGGTCTATACGAGTGAAAAATGCCAGGGGTGTAACCGCTGCATTTCCGTCTGTCCGGTTTTGACAGCCAATTATTCCGTGCAGTCCGAGAACGGGCAGCGGATAGAGGTGCATAGTGAGAACTGCATTGCGTGTGGCGCCTGCTTTGATGTGTGTGAGCATAAGGCAAGGGAATATTATGACGATACGGAGCAGTTTTTCCGTGATTTAGAGCGTGGAGAGCAGATATCCGTGCTGCTGGCACCGTCCTTTCAGGCGAATTATCCAGAGGAATATGCCTCTATTTTGGGCGGGTTGAAGGATTTGGGTGTCAATCGGATTATCAGTGTCAGCTTTGGCGCCGACATCACGACATGGGGATATATCAACTATATTGCAGGGCATCATCTGGAAGGGGGAATCTCCCAGCCATGTCCGGCTGTCGTGAATTATATCGAGCATTATGCGCCGGACCTGATACCGAAGCTGGTGCCGGTTCACAGTCCGCTGCTGTGTACGGCAATTTATGCGAAGAAATATATGCACATTACGGATAAGCTTGCATTTATCAGCCCGTGCATTGCAAAAAAGGTGGAGATTACCGATCCGAATACACATGGCTATGTGTCGTATAATCTGACGTTTCAGCATTTTATGGAATATGCGGGCAGGCATCATATCGTAGGAGAAGATGCTTCCGACGAGATTGAATATGGCCTGGGTTCCGTCTACCCGATGCCGGGAGGGCTTAAGGAGAATGTTTACTGGTTTTGCGGTGAGGAAGCGATGATACGGCAGGTGGAGGGAGAAAAACGTGCCTATGCCTTTTTGGAGGATTACCGAAAAAGGCTGGCAAGAGGGCAGAGGCTGCCGTTTATGGTGGATATTTTAAATTGCGACCGTGGCTGCCTGTACGGAACCGGTATTGAAATGGTAAAAAATTATTCCGAGGATAATTTTTACAATCTGCAGGAAATCAGGGAAAGCTGTAAGAAAAACAGTGATATCGGCCCGTTTGCGTTAAAACGGACACCGGAACAGCGGCTCGAACAGCTAAACAGGCAGTTTTCGGAATTGGATATCCGGGATTTTATGCGCAGCTACAGCGATAAGTCGGACAGCATTTCCCTGCGTGAGCCGAGCGAGGAGGAGCTTGATGCAATCTTTATTTCGATGAATAAAACGGATTGGGAGAAGCGGAATATTAACTGCGGAGCATGTGGTTATGGGAATTGCCGGGAAATGGCAGCGGCAATTCACAATGGAAGCAATATACCGGAAAACTGCGTGCATTTTATGAAAGATGAGATTCATCAGTTTTCTGCCCGGCTGGAAAAGCAGAATGCGGAGCTGAAGCGGGTGATTCAGGAGGAAGAGGAAGGCGAGCTGTTTATCAACCAGATGATACGCGCCTTTGCCAAAAGCATTGATATTAAGGATCAGTATACAAAAGGTCATTCGTTCCGGGTGGCGGAGTATGCCAAAATGATTGCCGCCAGAATGGGCTATAACGATAAAACACTTGAAAATATTTACTATATTGCCCTGCTGCATGATATCGGCAAGATTGTGATTCCGGAAAAGATTCTCAACAAACCCGGACAACTGACGGATGATGAGTATGACACAATTAAAAAACATGCGCAGTACGGATATGATATTCTCAAGGAAATTGACTGTCTGCCGAATCTGGCATTGGGAGCCGGATACCACCATGAGCGTTTGGACGGAAATGGGTATCCGAACGGCAAGCAGGCGGAGGAAATTCCGCAGATTGCAAGGATTATCGCCGTTGCCGATACGTTTGATGCCATGCATTCCACCCGTCCGTACCGCAAGAGCATGCAGATGGAGAATATTGTTGCCGAGCTGAAACGGGTGTCCGGCACGCAGTTAGATACCGATATTGTGAATGTTTTTCTGGGGCTGATTGCGGAGGGCGCATTGGATGAAGGGGCGCAGGAAGAGGATATTTTCTCTTGAATAATGCAAAGAGGTAGGCTATTATTAGTAGAACATGATAAGAAAAAAGGAGATACCGTATGTTTTCATCACTGTTTGATTTAGATAACCCGATTTTGAAATTTTTGAGCCGTCTGGTAGATTTGGTCGTTTTAAATGCTATTTTTATTGTCAGCTGTATTCCGATTGTTACGATTGGTGCCGCATTGACGGCCCTTTACTATGTATGTATTACCGATTGGGATACGCAGAATGCGCATATTCTCAGCAAATATGCGGCGAGCTTTAAGCAGAATTTTAAACAGGCTACAATTATCTGGCTGATTATGCTGGCGGCAGCGATCGTGCTGGGAACGGATTTGTGGTTTGCCTTTGTTCAGTGGCAGAGTACGGGAAGCACGGTATTTCAAGTTATATTAGTGGTATGTGTCATTGCGGTTTTTGTATATCTGATGATTTTTACTTTTGTGTGGCCGTTGCAGGCAAAGTTTGATAACCGGATTGCGGTTACCTTTAAGAATGCCTTTGTTATGTCGTGCGCACATCTGCCAAAAACGATTATTTTGTGGTGTCTTTTCGGCATTATGGCATATTGTGTGTACGAATATCTGGTGATGAAAGCAATGCTGTTTGCACTGGTGTTTTCCGTGCTGGCATTTATGCAGTCCATTTTGTTCCGGGCAGCATTTCAACCTTATCTGGAAGCCGGAAAACGGCAGGAGGGAGAGGTCTGGACGCATGAGACAGAGACGGATATTGAAAATCGCTATGCAGATGCAAAACTAGAAGCTGCAAAGCTGGCAGAGGATATGCAGGAGGAGTCTGCTGGCGATTTACAGGAAACGGAAGAGGCTGCCAGAGACGAAGAAGCTGCTGAAGACGAGTGAAACGGTTATCCGAGAATATCCCTGTCCACCACATGATTGATTTTGGGATATACATGGAAATTACCCTGTTTGTCGCAGATAGCGAGAAATACATCTTCAATTTTTTTGACATTCTGGCCGTCTAACTGCTGGTTTAGCCAGTTCATATCTTTGCCGACATGTTTTAAGTTATATTCAAGTACCTTTCCGTCGATAATGACGTTGGCGAACAGTTCCTCCTGGGAGGGCACAATACCGAGGTCTTTGGGAGTGGCAGGACGCTCCTGCGTTACCGGAAGGAAGCTGACTTTGCCGTTTGGCTCTAATACGGCACTTTCAACTTGCGATAAGTCAAAATATCCGTTTATCCGGCATTCCACCAGAAATTCATCTACATTCATTTTTGCTTTTCGCAGATTTTCGTTATACAGTTCATCATTTTGATATAGAACAATTGCCTTGCCGTTAATCAGCCGCCGCAGGACGATCGATTTTTCCGAACATTTTGACAGCAGCAGGACAAAGACGGCATAGACCACCATGGCTACTAAAGGTTTCAGGTAATTTCCGTCCAAATCGATTGCCATTTCGGCAGCGATGGAGCCGATTGTGATGCTGTTGACATAGTCAAACATACTAAACTGGGATACTTGACGGTAACCCATGAGCTTTGTTAAAATGAGCAAAGCAATGGCAGAAAAGAGCGCCTGATAGGCGACAGTGAGATATTCCATGAAAGTGACCTCCTGTGTTCATATGATGAAAGTTAGTATATAATATTTTCGTAAAAATATACATTGAGATGGAGTATGCGTTTAGAAAAATGAGGGCAGATAGATCGGAGAATGATATTAGGAAATGAAGTGAAGATTCTTAACAATTTGGTGTAATATAAAAAACGAAGGAGTTATCTCACATGAAAAAAACGCAGATTATAAGGGAGATTATTGGCAAACAACTGGAATCATTTGGCTTTCAATATCAGAAAACAGATGGTTCATGTCGGATTTTTATGCGGGAAGTGAAAGGTGTGCCAAGGTTCTATGAGCCGGAGAGAGATGTGGTACAGCAATATATTAATATTCAGGAAAGCAGATTTTCAAAGGAAGTGACCGTGCGTTTTTCTACAGATGCTTATGGACATGAAGGGGAATATGAACTTGAACAGATCAGGAAATATGGTACGGGAACATGGCTCGGATACATAGACGAAGATACATATAGAGATCGCTTGCGGATTCTTGCAGAGCTGATTATAGAATACGGTTTTGATTTGCTTGACAAAATAAGCGTGGAAGATGAAATGATACCAAGCAAAGCCATGGCAGACAGATTATATCATTACCACGAGGAGTTGTTTAGGGCGTTTGTTCATCAGTATTCTGTCAAGGCGCTTAGACAGGAGACAGATATAGAGGATTGTACTTTCTTAATTAAAAAGCTTATTATGGATAGCGCAGGGCAGCCTTATGATGAGGTGAAGGACTTGATTGTCAGTATTGCCGCCTTCATCGGGGATAGTATCTGTGAGTCGTGCTTTGCAGAATGGATATTCCCTGAACATTTTAAAGTACCTGTTGTGTACAGCACGGAGCTTGCCTTCAGGATTTCACCATTGGATGCGGTGCTGGATTTATGGAAATATCAGTGTGATGAGGAGAGGTGTATTTTGTTTTTCCGGATTATTATATCGGAATGGAAGCAAGGGCTTGCACTGCAAGGAGAAAAGGGAAACGATATCAAATAGAGTAATGAATAGAACAAAGTTGGCTTTCATAAATATACATTTGCCCGGCAGAAACTGCTTAGAGAGGATAAAAAGGTGGAGATTAGAAATTATAAATTGTCGATTTCTGCAGATGAATATCGGTTTAAAAATTTTATTGAACGCTATCATTTTGATGAAAAGGATACAGAGCTGGTAAGTGCGGCAGTCGTGTTTGTCAGTGAGATAATCCGTGTAACCTCGGCAATCGGCTATGAAGAGCAGCGGGTGATATGCGCTGTCACATTGGGAGAGCAGTATGATGTACTGGTCAATATGGCGGAGGAAGCGGGAAATCTTTTGCTCTCGTACTGTCTGGAGTGCTTCGGTATGGAAATGCTGTCAAAGTCCTATGAGAAGATGAACGAAAAGGTTTTTGCAGATTCCGGAAAATGGATTGGCGATTACTGCTTTTTGGATATGGATTCTCCGGAACTATCCGGACAAAAGGGTCTGCCGGCAGAGGACGGAGACGGCAAAGTGTTCCGGACCGTGCTGGACGCCTGCGGTATTTCATGGAGAAAAGGAATGCTGCACCCGCTAAAAAGTGTTTTGTTTACCGCAGCGTACAGGACGGACAGGGCGGCAGGCGAGTGTGGCAGCTGTGAACAGTGTGACCGCCTGACCTGTACTTTCCGGCAGACGATTCAAAAAAAGATCAAAATAAAAGGGGTAGAAAATATCTATTCCTATGGAATTGCCCGGATATTGGAAAATGGGGAAAGCTAAAAACTGTTGCCTTATCATACGTTTGTTTGTATAATAATTATTATGATTTTAGATAGTTTTATTGGAATGGCTTTAGGTTTTAAATTGTTATATACGATTGATTTGGAAGTAAAGAGAGGACAATGATGGTGGTGGCCGAGAAAAAATTATATAAAACATCATCAATAAATAACCGCAGATATTTAGGAAACAAGTATAAGCTGCTGCCGTTTATTACAAAGGTAGTTAACGAAGAATGTTCCGATATTCAATCTGTTGCTGATATTTTTGCAGGAACAGGTGCAGTTTCTTCTGCGTTTTTAGATAAAATAATCATTACAAACGATTTAATGTATAGTAATTATATTTGCAATTTTGCGTGGTTTGGTTCGCAGGAATATAGCCTGCAAACAGTCATTGACAACATCATGAAATACAACGCTGTTTCTGAATACGAAGATAACTATATGACTGAAAATTTTGCAAACACCTATTTTAGCTATAATGATTGTTCAAAAATTGGTTTTATCAGAGAGGATATTGAAAAAAATTATCGCGATGGGAATATCAATGACAGGGAACGGGCAATCCTCATTACTGCATTGCTTTATGCCATGGATAAAATTGCAAAGACCTGTGGACATTATGATGCATATCGTAAGGGTGCAGACTTTGATGCTTCACTCGAATTATTCGTACCTTTAGCGGGTGTTCATAATCATTCTGCAAATGAATGCTTCAATAGAGATGCAAATGAATTAGTGAAAGAAATTTATGCAGATTTAGTTTACATAGACCCACCGTATAATTCCCGACAGTATTGTGACGCTTATCATTTGCTGGAAAATGTTGCCCGCTGGGAGAAGCCTGATGTTTTCGGTGTGGCGAAGAAAATGAACAGAGATAAAATGAAAAGCAAATACTGTACTCAAAGTGCAACGGAAGCATTTGGAGATTTAATAAAGAACATTCATGCAAAATACATATTGTTGTCTTACAACAATATGGCAACAAAAGGAAACGGGCGCTCAAATGCGAAAATCGCAGATGAAGATATTATGAGAATTTTGAAAAGCAAAGGCACAGTAAAGGTTTTTTCTGAAAATTACAAGGCTTTTTCAGCAGGTAAATCGCATATTGCTGACAATGCCGAAAGACTGTTTTTGTGTACCTGCTTTAGTGAGGAACAGTAGTATGATTCAGTCCCCTCTTAACTATACCGGTGGAAAATTTAAGCTGCTTCCTCAGATATTGCCGCATTTTCCGAAAGATATTGATGTATTTGTTGATTTGTTTTGCGGTGGCTGTAATGTTGGAATAAATGTTGAAGCGAATACCATTATCTATAATGATTTAAATGAACATCTGCTTTATCTATATAACACTTTTAAGAATTTGGATAAGGAAGTTATATTTGAATGGATTTATCAGATC
>JAMPAW010000143.1 GCA_023666975.1 Clostridium sp. | reverse complement strand
AATTCATATAAAGAATATGAAACATTATTGGAATTATTTCAATTGCTAAATGTTTTATACAAGAATAGAAATAATAAGGATAAACTTAAGAAATATATAGAAAAAAATGGAAAAAAAATAGTTAAAGAAATATCAAGGCATAAAGAAATGGGAAAAAATGATTTTCCTATTTTGAATGTTATCGAAAATCATATTTTTGAGGATAGCATTACGGATGTGATTGAACAGCTTTCGGATTTTTTGAATTTTCAGAAAGCGTTTATTTTAAAAAAGGAGTTGGATGATAATCAAATTTTATATGAATTTGAAGAAAAAACAAGAACTGGCAATGTAGTTGCCAAAGTGCAGTCATACCCTGTAATTCAATATGTCAAAAAGATTGTAGAAGAAGATTACCAATTGTGTAGTGGTGTAGTTAATTCGTTGTGGTATGGTGTGCCACAAGACAGAAGAAGATACGTTGTATTTGGTATTAAAAAAGATATTCTTGGTGAGAAGAAATTGAAAATGCCAAGTAAACCAGAGGAATTTCAAACAATTTCAGTGAATGATGCAATTATGGATTTAATGGGTTGTCAAACAACTGAGAATGTGTCAGCCGATGCAATTCAATATGTTGATATCGAACAATTATCACAGTACGCACAGAAGATGAGAGAGGACTCTCAGGTATTATATAATCATGTAATTACAAAAAGCGGTAAAGATGCAAAAGAACGGTTTGCACAATTAAAAGAAGGGCAGAATTTTCATGATCTTGATGAAAAATTAAAGTCTAATTATGCTGACCCAAAGCGAACTCAGAATAGTATTTATTTGAGATTAAAAGGTAACGAGCCGAGTGGAACGGTGATTAATGTAAGAAAATCAATGTGGATACATCCGAAATTAAATCGTGCAATTAGTGTAAGGGAAGCAGCCAGACTTCAATCTTTTCCAGATAAATTTGTGTTTAAGGGAAGTAAAGATTCACAATATCAACAGGTGGGGAATGCGGTTCCGCCGCTGATGGCACAGGGGTTAGCAGAATGGCTGTATAGTTATATACAAGAGCAGGAGTAAGTATTATAAAAAGAAATTGATTTGTACCGCTGGGAGGAAAAAGAATGTATGAACAGAATTGTGTACCGTTTGCACCATCGTTAATTGAATCAATGCGTTCATTAGGGTATTCTTTTCCCTCAGCTATTGCGGATTTGATTGATAACAGCATTAGTGCAAAAGCTGACGAAATATCTATCTTATCAGAACCATCTACAGATCCTTGGATGGTAATATTTGATAACGGATGCGGAATGTCAAAGGATGAGTTATATGAAGCAATGCGATATGGCAGCAAAAATCCTTTGGATAAAAGAGATAGTGATGATTTAGGAAGATTTGGCTTAGGTCTTAAAGCGGCTTCCTTGTCGCAGTGTCGGCGGTTAGTGGTTGTCAGCAAGAAATATAATGAAATAAGTGCATATTCATGGGATCTTGATTTCGTTATTGAAAAAGGTGCATGAGTACTGAAGTGTTTTTCGGACGAGGAGATAAAAGAATATGTTTATATAGAGATGCTGGATAAAGTTAAAGCAGGAACGTACATTCTTTTGGAGAATTTTGATCGGGTTAAGGAAAGTACTGCTGATATTAACACAACATTTAATAAAAGTTTGAATGACATGGAAAGTCATATTTCACTTGTATTTCATAGATTTATAGAGGAAGGGCTTACGATTAAGTTAAATGGCATAAATATTGTGGGACGCGATCCTTTTTTGAGTACACACCCGGCTACTCAGAAAAAGAGAGAAAGTTCATTTTATATAAATTATGAAAAGATTACATTGAAACCTTATGTGTTACCACATTTGTCAAAATTAAAACAGGAAGATTTAGATAAGCTTGGAGGAAAAGAGCGTATTCGTAGTGAGCAGGGTTTTTATGTATATAGAAATAAGCGGCTGATTATATGGGGTACATGGTTTAGGCTTGAAAGAAAAGATGAACTGAATAAGCTGGCAAGAGTAAGGGTTGATATTCCTAACTCTTTAGACTATATGTGGTCAATTGATATAAAAAAGAGTACAGCTTCACTTCCTGATATTATAAAAAAGAATATGTTTAATGCTGTTTACGAAACGGTTTTAAATAGTGAAAAAGTATATACATATAGAGGAAGAAAGGAAAAGAATGATAAGAATATAGAAGTGATTTGGGAAAAAATTAAAATGCGGGATGGATATAGATATGCAATTAACCGCAAAATTCCCCAGTTAAGACTTTTACTTGAAACTATGGAACCAGAACAATTAAAACTTCTGGATTCAGTTATAAAAGGGATAGAAGAAGCATTTCCTGTTAATGCATTATATGTAGATATGGCAAAAGGTGCTATTGAAGAATGTAATGAGGAGATGGAAGACGTGTGGGATGAACTACAGATTCAGATGGATTATGTTAAATCAAAAGGACTTCATATAGTAGAGTATTACAAAGCATTTATGAATACGGAACCATATTGTAATTATGAGGAAATAAAAAAGCGCATTCAAGAGGAGATAGAAAATAATGAATGATATTGAAAAGAGATTTCATGGTCTTGTAAGTTCCTTTTTGGCAGGTGAGCCAGAGATTAAAGAGCAGACTATTGATGAAAAAATAGAGGAATTAAGGAGCTTACCGACTTTTTCCAGCTTATCAGATGTTGAAGTAGAAAATGTCAGGGCAGAAATTAAATCAGAGTTTTCCATTAAACTTGATCAGGGTTCTCTTATTCAGGAAAAGGGACACGAGAAGTGGTTTTTGGATAAAAAACCTTTGCTTGATATGAAATATTGGGAACGATACAAAAAGTATCTTTTAAATGATAAAGGATTTTCCGTTAAAGTAGTAAATACAATGGATGATATTCTTGATAAATTGACGGATTTATTAGGAGATCCAAGCAGAGACGTTGCATATAGCAGACGTGGATTGATTATAGGGGATGTGCAATCGGGTAAGACTGGTAATTATTTAGGATTAATCTGTAAGGCGGTAGATGCAGGATATAAAGTTATTGTACTGATGACAGGTACGATAGAAAAATTGCGGAAACAAACACAGATGCGGGTTGACGAAGGATTTGTTGGTGCAGATAGTGATGCCATGATGAAAATGCTGGAGAATGGTCAAGTTATAGGAGTTGGAAAATATGATTCGTCTATTCGTCCGATGGTGCTGACTTCAACAACAGATGATTTTAAACAGCAAAATGCAAATAATTTAGGGTTTGACTTACGGAATATTAACGGACCGGTTATTTTTGTTGTTAAGAAAAACTCATCAATTCTTAAAAGATTAAATAAATGGCTGACAACATTTAATCAAAACGGACAGCAAAAAATTCGACAGTCAATTTTAATGATAGATGATGAAGCGGATAATGCATCTGTAAATACAAATAAAGATGAGGATTCGCCAACGGCAATAAATGGACAGATTCGAGATTTGATTAGCAAATTTGAGAAATCCAGTTATGTAGGTTTTACAGCAACTCCATTTGCGAATATTTTTATTGATCCGGATAGTTATGATGCTATGTTGGAAGAGGATCTTTTCCCGAAAGATTATATATATTCATTGAATGCGCCGTCAAATTATACAGGTGCAAGAAATATCTTCGCAGAAGATGGAGATGCAGGTTATATGCTTGTGGAGATAGATGATAATTTTAGGAATCCCCAAAGCATAGAATTTATCCTGCCATTGAAACATAAATCTTCAATTCATGTGAGAGAACTTCCGAAAGACTTAAAAACAGCCATTGAAGCATTCGTGCTTGCAAATACTATGGAGGATTTGATAGGACTTTCAGATAATCACAGGTCAATGCTTATAAATGTCAGCAGGTTCACTGCTGTGCAGGAGGAAGTAAGCGGGTTAGTTAATGAGTATTTAAAAAATGTACAAAATGCGTGTAAACTATATTGCAAACTACCTACAGATAAGGCATTGCAGGATACATATATAAAGCAGTTGAAAGAAACATATGAATCAATATATTCAAATGTCGATTTTGCATGGAAGGAAGTACAAGTACAATTATACAACTCATGTGGCAGTATTATGGTACAGACAATAAATCAGCGTAATGGTCAAAATTTAAACTATGATGATTATCTACATGGATTGCGCTTAATCGCTGTCGGTGGAATGAGTCTTTCACGAGGGTTGACTTTGGAAGGTTTGGTAATAAGTTATTTTTACAGAAACTCGCGTATGTATGATACTTTAATGCAGATGGGAAGATGGTTTGGATATCGGGGGAAATATGCAGAGTTTTGCCGTATATGGATGTCAGATGACAGCATTGAATGGTATCGTTATATTAGTCAGGCAACAGATGAATTGAGAGAGGAAGTAAAACGCTTTGAAGATTCAGGATTAACACCAAAAGATTTTGGATTACGTGTCAGGTCAGATTTAACAGCACTGATTGTAACAGCACGAAACAAAATGCGCAGTACTGAGGAAATGGAGTGTGCTATAAGTTTTAGCGGAGTGTATATTGATACACCGGAAATTTATGCAGATGTAGAGAAAAATAGGAGAAATTTGAAGAGTATAAATAGTTTAATAAAGACTTGTATGACATATGGGGATGAGTATATTCCAAAGATAGAAGGCGGTCAATATATTATAAGGGATGTAAAGATACAAGTGATACTGGACTTTTTGGATGAGATAGAGGTGTCGCCTAAAAATGAAAAGTTCAACACAATGGCTATAAAAAGGTTTATTAGAGAGTATCGTGGCGAGGAATTGAAAAAGTGGGATATTGCTTTTGCATCTGGAAAATCAGAGCGAGAAATTGAACTTTATAATTCTATAAAATACCATTGTGTATCGAGAAGTTTTTCGATTGAGAATGATGGGAAAATTTTGAAAATGTCAGGAAGTAAAAAGCATTTAGCCGGAGGTGGCGATGCTTCAGCGACTTTATCTAAAGAGAAAGTGAAGGAATTAAAAGAGAACAGCGAAAAAAATAATTTAGCACCAAATGATTATTTCATAAGTGTGAATAGAAATCCTTTACTTACAATATTTGCTGTTGACTTAAATGAGTGTAAACAGTCAGAATTCAGCGAACAAGAAGAAAAGATTAAAGAGCAATATTCTTCTCAGGACTATGTTATTGGCTTTGGAATGGGAATCCCATCTCTATCAGATCAGGAAACAAAATATGTAAAGTATGTATTAAATAAAATTGCTATACAGAAGATATTTGAAGAAGAATTAGATCTGGGAGAGGATGACGATTAATGGATTTAAAGTCTAAATTTGAAAAGGGGAAAGCAAACAGAACCTTTCAACGTATTAATAGTACATATGCCGTTAATATATTTGTGGGATTTGATGATGATGGTAGAATGACGGTTGTGATTACCGAAAATTCAATATATAAGCAAATTAGTTCAACAAAATTGATAGAAGTGGCATTAAAAATGCGTAATGACGGAAAAATGGCATTATCATTTTCTTTGTTGGATACAGCTTATGAATCATTATTTTTAATTTTTTGTAATGACATTATTGCTGTTTGTGAAAAAGCAGGGAGAGAACAGGCGATTATATGCGCAATTATGAGGTGGAAATATTGGAAAGAAATGTTCGGAAAGAAAAAGCAGACCGTATTGGATAAACAGGAGATAAAAGGACTAATTGGCGAACTGCTGATTTTAAAAGAAGGTATTTTGACAAGGTGGGGTGAAGAAAGAGCAGTTCAGGCATGGATGGGACCGTTGTTAGGACACAAAGATTTTGAGATTGCTGACACTTGGTATGAAGTAAAGAGTGTTAATGAGAATGCTCTGCAGGTAAAGATTAGTTCGCTGGAACAGCTTGAATCTGATAAAAATGGACATTTAATAGTGGTTCGGCTGGAAGATACGAGTACAGTTGTAGAGAATTCTATTAATATCAATAAATTGATTGCTGAAATTATCAGCTTGATTATAGATGTTGAGAATCTAAATGTTTTTCAGACAAAATTGGATAATATAGGATATTCGTTTGATGAGGAATATAATTTATGGAATTTTCTATATAAAGGCAGGCAATCGTACAATGTGGATGAAGCATTCCCACGAATTCGTAAGAAGGATGTTGATAGTGCTATCGGAAATGCTCAGTATACAATCATGCTTGATGGAATTGAGAGATTTAAGGAGGATTTGGTTTGACTGTTGAAGAATATAGAGAGCAATTATTAGAGGATATGGCGGTTAGAGCAGCGGCAGATGGCAATAGTACTCCGGACAAAGAGTTCCTTTATTATGTCACAGATGTTCTTGCAGCAGGAGAGGAATTTGATGATTTTATTGAGTGCCATCAAGAAGGAATTTCCCATAAAAGAGCAAACATGGAGATTGACGGATATGCTTTTGATGATGCAGATGGCAGTTGCTGCGTGTTCATCTTAGACTATCATGGTCCGTATGAGAATGACTCTATCAATGCAAAAGATATTGAAATTAAGTTTAATCTCATCCGCCATTTTGTCGTGGAAGCGACTAAATATAAGATGGGCTTTGAAGAAAGTTCTCAGGAATATGAGTTCAATATGCTGTTACATGAAAAAGTAGCAGAGATTACAAAATTTCGATTTTATATATTAACAGATGCGTATAATCGTCAAAGAGTAAAGAATATAAAGGACATTGAAATAGCAGGAATCAATGTTGAAAGAAATGTCTGGGACATATCTAGAATTTTTGATATTATAAGTTCGACAACGCAAAAGGAAAGTGTAGAAATTATATTTGAAAATATGGGAATTAATGGTATTTCCTGCGTAAAAGCGGTAGAGTATGAAAATGTGAAAGCTGATATAGAAGTACCAATAAGTTACGAGGAAGAAAGCACAAGGGAAACGATACCAGCTAATATCATTACATATACATCTTATTTAGCTGTTGTTCCGGGACAAGTATTAAATGATTTATATTTAGAATTCGGTTCCAGACTTTTAGAGGGAAATGTGCGCTCTTTTTTAAGTGCGAGAGGAAAAGTAAATAAAAGTATTCAGAATACTATTAAAAATTATCCAGAGATGTTTTTTGCATATAACAATGGTATAGCAGCGACTGCAACTGAAATTGATACGGAAATGACACAGGAAGGACTGATCATAAAAAGAATTAAAGATTTGCAGATTGTGAATGGGGGACAGACTACTGCCTCTATCGCATATACTTTACTTACTCAAAGAAAGGACGATTATATTGATATATCCAAGTTGTATGTCCCAATGAAAATATCAGTTTTAGAGCATAGTATGTCGGAGCGGATTATACCTAAAATATCAGAGTATTCAAACTCTCAAAATAAAGTTGATGCATCTGATTTCTTCTCGAATCATCCATTTCATATTCGGATGGAAGGGTATTCAAGAAAAACCCCCGCACCTGCCGTGAAAGGAAATCAATATCAACAATATTGGTATTACGAAAGAGCTAAAGGACAATATAATCAAGGTAAAATGAAGTTTAAACCCAAATCCAGTCAAATGAAACAGTATGAAATGCGTTATCCTGCGGGACAGGTTATCAAACTGGTTGATTTGGCAAAATATATGGAGATTTATAACTGTGTTCCACATATAGTGAGCAAAGGGAAGCAGGCTTTAGTAAAGGCATTTTCAAATGAGATAAAAAGGCAATGGGATAAAAATGATGAGGTGTTTAATGTATATTATTTTAAACGAGTTGTTTCTTTGGCAATCATATTTAAAGCAACAGACGAGATTGTTAGGCAAAAGACATGGTGGAAGGAAAAGCATTCTTATAAAGCGAATGTTATAGCTTATGCAATGAGTATTTTGTTTGACTATATACAAAAAAACTGTAAAGACTATACTTTGGACTTTATTAAAATATGGTCACAGCAGAGTATATATCAAGAGCTTCGGCAGCAAATGTCTATTTTATGTGATGAAGTGTATGAATATATTACAGAACCATCCAGAATGGTCGAAAATGTAACAGAGTGGTGTAAAAGAGAATTGTGCTGGGAGAGGGCGCAAGATAGAAAATGGTCAATACAAGATATTTTCATAAAGACATTGGTATCTGTTTCTGAAATAAAGGATATACAAAAGGAAGCTAAAATTGGAAGAAAAATAGAGAATGAAGTGGATAATCTTAAATATATTATTTCATCAGGAGAAGGCTATTGGAATCAAGTATATAATTGGGGAAAGGAAAGAAAACTTCTCACTGATATGGAAGATTCACTATTAAAAATGGCAAAAAATATTTCAATTACAGGGAAAGTACCATCTGACAAACAGGCAAAATTTATAATAAGAACACGGGACAAGCTTGTCGAAGAAGGAATGCCATTAACATTTTCATAAGGAGCAGTTGTTATGGATGATCTTACTCCTGAACAAAGGAAAAAGAATATGCAGCATATACGTTCAAAAAATACAGAGATAGAATGCATACTGCGAAAAGCACTTTGGAAGAAAGGGTACAAATATAGAAAGCATTATACCAGAATTCCGGGAAAACCGGATATTGTGCTCACGAAATACAAAATTGCGATTTTTTGTGATAGTGAGTTTTTCCATGGAAAAGATTGGGAAGTGCAACGAAAGAGAATTGAGAAGAGTAACAATAGTGACTATTGGATTATGAAAATCGAAAGAAATATCAAACGAGATGAGGATGTAAATAGAAGATTGAAAGCTATGGGATGGGTGGTACTGCGGTTTTGGGGTAAAGATATAAAGAAAGATACCGAAAACTGTATAAAGGCAATAGAGGAAGCTGTTTTTGATGTAAAAATGGGTATTACTTGAAGATCA
>JAMPAW010000142.1 GCA_023666975.1 Clostridium sp. | reverse complement strand
ACAAAAGATTCATTCTGCGAATAAAGTCCAGTTATTACAAAATCGTTACACTAGTAAATTATGTTTAGGAGGGATTGCAGGTGAAAATTGACAGTATACTAAATGGAATCGTGTTGGACCATATTTCTGCAGGTAAAGCAATGATCGTATATAAATATCTCGGTCTGGATAAGCTGGACTGCTCTGTGGCAATTATACAAAATGCCGTCAGCCGTAAAATGGGCCGGAAAGACATTTTGAAAATTGACCATTCGGATTATGATATCAATCTGGATATTCTCGGTTATATCGACCCGGATATTACCGTCAGCATAATTAAAGACGGAAAAACGATAGAGAAAAAAAAGGTTGGCCTTCCGGATCGGATTGTTGATGTGGTAAGATGCAAAAATCCGCGCTGTATTACTACGGTAGAGCAGGGGATCCGGCAGATATTTAAGCTGACAGACCCGGAAAAGCGCACTTACCGGTGTATTTACTGTGAGGCGGAAAATCAGGGGGATCGTGTATAGCGGAAACTCTTAAGAATTCTTAAAATTTTTGGCAAATTGTGAAAAAATGTTTACAAAATTCACAATCATGCTATAATGGTAACGATTACGTCAGGAAATAATGGACGAAAACCTATACGAGGTGTGTTATGGAGCAATATGTAATAAGGGGAGGCAATCCACTGGTTGGAGAGGTTTCTATTGCAGGAGCGAAGAACGCGGCATTGGGAATTTTGGCCGCAGCAATTATGACAGATGAAGAGGTTATAATAGAGAATGTTCCGAACGTAAGAGACACAAGAGTATTATTGCAGGCAATTCAGGGGATTGGTGCAAGAGTCAGCTATATAGATGAGCATACGGTTAAAATTTGCGGCGGGACGATTAATCCTAAGGCGGATAACTGTGTGGACGATGAATTTATTCGTAAGATTCGTGCTTCTTATTATCTGTTGGGAGCGATGCTTGGAAAATACAACAAATCCAGTGTTGCACTGCCGGGCGGATGTAATATCGGAAGCCGTCCGATTGATTTGCATATCAAAGGATTTAAGGCATTGGGGGCAGATGTAGAGATTCATAACAGCATGATTCATGTGACAGCCGATGCGCTTGTGGGTAATCATATTTATATGGACGTTGTTTCCGTCGGGGCAACCATTAATGTGATGATGGCCGCTGTACTGGCTGAGGGGAAGACAACGATTGAAAATGCCGCCAAGGAGCCGCATATTGTAGATGTGGCAAACTTTTTAAACAGTATGGGTGCCAACATCAAAGGTGCAGGAACAGATGTCATTCGCATTCGCGGAGTAGAGAAACTGAAAGGTACGGAGTATTCCATTATTCCGGATCAGATTGAGGCGGGAACCTTTATGGTGGCGGCTGCGGCTACCAAGGGTGATATTACTATCCACAATGTGATTCCCAAGCATTTGGAGGCAATTTCTTCCAAACTGAAGGAAATCGGGGCAGTAGTCATGGAGTATGATGATGCGGTAAGAGTAGTGAGCAATCATAGACTGCGTTCCACGAATATCAAGACTTTGCCATATCCGGGATTTCCGACGGATATGCAGCCGCAGATGGCAGTGGTGCTTGCGCTGTCAGAGGGAACATCGATTATTACGGAAAGCATTTTTGAAAATCGTTTCAAATATGTAGATGAGCTGTTCCGTATGGGAGGACAGATTAAGGTGGAGGGCAACACAGCAATTATTGACGGTGTTGACGGTTTCGTCGGAGCGAATATTGTGGCACCTGATTTGCGGGCCGGTGCGGCACTTGTCATTGCCGGTTTGACGGCAGAAGGATTTACCGTGGTGGAGGATATCAAATATATTCAGCGCGGGTATGAGGATTTTGACGAGAAGATTCGTAGGTTAGGCGGTCAGATTGAGGTAGTAGAGACGGATAAGGATATTCAGAAGTTTAAATTAAAAGCAGTATAATGAATGATACAGCTATTGCAAGTTAGAGTTGTTTGACGAAATGTGCTATTATCAATGTAAAAAGCATTGGTGATAGCATTTTTTGCGTATAAAGGGGAGAAGAGCGGGTGTATAATATTTTACTGTTAGAGGAAGACGGCACAAAGGACAGCCGGGTATGGGACTATATGCAGCTGAGTGGTTATCAGGTAACCAGGCGGCAGCTGTCATACGTTGACGAATATAAGCCACTACTTCAGGATATGGATTTGCTGGCTATTGAATGTGAGGTGGCAAGCGTTCATTATGAATTTTGTGTACATTTGAGAAGTATTACGTGGATGCCGATTATTGTGATTGCCAAATCTGATGAGGAGTGGGAAAAGGTAAAGATGTTTCAGGCCGGGATTGATGATTACATAGAGGTTCCGTTCCGGCAGGCAGAGATGATAGCAAGGATTAAGGCACATATCGAGCGTTACTACCGTCTGACCAGACCGTTTGGCATAATTGAGGTAGGGGAAATCCGCATCAATGCAATTGACAGGCAGGTGAGCGTCAGGGGGGAATATGTCCATTTCCGAGCCAAGGAATTTGCATTGCTGCTCTATCTGGCGCAGCGGCCGAATCAGATTATCTCCAAGGAGGAGCTGTATAAGGCTGTATGGCATGATGATGACGGGTATGGAGAGTATAATACCGTGGCAGTACATGTCAAGCGAATCCGTCAACTGATAGAAAAAGATGTTAAGAATCCCAAATACATCGAGACAATATGGGGAATCGGCTACCGTCTGCTCGGTTGAGCACTTGACAG
This sequence comes from Clostridium sp., assembly GCA_023666975.1. The sequence continues at coordinate 6,158 of JAMPAW010000142.1, read as the reverse complement.
AACCGGTTACCGTCTGCCCGGCTGAGCACTTGACAGAACCGGTTACCGTCTGCTCGGTTGAATACTTGACAGAACCGGATTTTCGTATTAGCATGAATGAGCGCAATTGCCTAAATAAGCGTAATCGGAGTGAGGTGCAGTGATGAAAGTGGAAATATTACATGAGGACGAGGATATTATTGTATGTGTCAAGCCATACGGAATGCCGTCCCAGAGCGATAAGACAAGAGATACAGATGTGCAAAGCTATCTCAAAAACCATATTTTTGAGGAGGAGGAGCGGGAGGAAGAACCGTATCTGGCAATGGTCCACCGCTTAGACCGGCCGGTCGGCGGGGTTATGGTTTTTGCAAAGAACCAAAGGGCGGCGGCAAATCTTTCCGACCAGGTGCAGGACGGAACCATGGTTAAATTTTATCAGGCTGTTCTGACCGGTGAATTGCCAGAAGAGTGTGGAGAACTGGAAAATTATCTGCTGAAGGACGGCAAAAACAATACGGCTAAGGTGGTAAAAAAGGGAACCAGCGGGGCGAAACGTGCTCTGCTCCGCTACGAAGTCTTAGATGTTTTTGAGACGGACAAGGGTATACTCAGTTATGTGTTGATTGAATTAATAACCGGACGGCACCACCAGATACGGGTACAAATGGCGGAACAGGGGGCAGGAGTTTACGGCGACACCAAATATAATCCGCTGTTTAAAGGCACTAAGCAGAGATATCAGCAGATAGCGCTGTTTGCCACACGGCTGGAATTTGCACACCCGGTAAGCGGTGAGCACATGGTGTTTAAATGTGAGCCGCAGGGTGATGTGTTTGATGTGATTGAATTGGACGAGTTCTAGTGTAACGATTTTCGGTATGGGACACAAAAAAACGGGCATGATAGGAATAGGATATCTGTCCGTTTTTTAATATTGGAGGCTGAGTGTTTTGGAGTGCGGGAGAGTGGGTTTGAAGACAAAAAAAATTATCTTTATTCTGTTGGTGTCAATCGCCATTTATATCGCATTTCGCTTTTTCCTGCCGATTGTCTTTCCCTTTGTGATTGCCGGGGTTGTTTCCACATTATATTATCCGTTTTTGAGAAGGCTGTACAGGGATTCTGGGATATGGAACGGAGGAAAGAAAAAGTGGCTGCTGATGGTATCTGTGGTCTGTCTGTATGTGGTCATTCTTTTACTGATATTATGGCTTGGCGGTTATCTGTTCGGACAGGGACATAGTATCTGGCTGAATTTCCCCTTCTATCAGGCACGGGCGGTCTGTTTGATCAAAAGCTGCTGCTGTCAGATTGACGTGCTGCTCCGCATGGAGAATGGTGCATGCTTTGCCTATATCGAAGGTGTGATTGGCAAAGTTGACGCAGATACCATTTCGGCACTGCTGCCTAAGGTGACAACCTATTCCGTGCACATGGCAGGACAAATTTTCAATATCGTCTTTGAGATAATCATCACCGTTATATCCACATTTTTTATGATTCAGGATTACGAGCAGATACGGGAAAAAATGCTGGAATCCGAATGGGGGAGAAATGTATGCAGGATTATTGCAACCGGTAAGGAGACATTAAAAATCTATATGCGGGCGCAGGGATTTATCTTACTGCTGGACGGAATAGTCTGCACATTGGCATTTTTGCTGATTAAACAGCCTTATGCGTGGGTGCTGGGACCGTTGACCGCACTGGTGGATGCACTGCCCGTGCTGGGTGCCGGTCTTATCCTGTGGCCGTATATCATGATTTTGCTGGTGGCAGGACATATAAAGAAGGCAGGGATCGTGCTGCTGGCCTATCTGTGCTGTCTGTTAATCCGGCAGATAACAGAACCGAGAATGATTGGCGGCAAAGTCGGCATGCGGCCGTTATATACCATTTTCAGCATGTATGTGGGTTTTCGGCTGTTTGGCGTATTGGGTTTCCTGCTGGGACCGGTTGGCGTCTTAATTGGAAAAGAGCTTTACCGGACATATTTTTCCCCGTAGAGAAACTCGCCAGTCACGAGAAAAACTCGTCAGCAGGTAATTTTCGGTTATAGTATTTTTTCCGGTGATATGCTACAATAACCCTATATGTTGCGAGGAGGAAACGACAGAATGGGGAATAAGCCGGTTGCGATTGGAATAGAAAATTACAAAGAGATAATCAATAAGCAATACTATTGTAAAAGAGGGGTAAACAGCGTGTCAAGCCCAAACAGTGAGCTTTGCTCATGATTGGAAAAGTATTTGGAGAAAAGGTGAGTGGAGAAATGTTAGACGAGGAAGCCAGAAAGGGCATGGGAGAGGTGCTGGACACCCTTCCGGACAAGCTGGTGCTCAGCAATGCTGTGGATAAGGATTATCAGTATAGAAAAACCGTGTTCAGAAAAATGTACCTGAAAGGGCAGATGAGGTATCAGCTGGAACGGTTCACGGACAAGCAGACGTTTCATGAAAATATGGAGCCTTGCGCATTGAGGGAAACGGTGTTCAATCTATTTCCTGCGGTCTATGGCCAGATGAATATTTTTGGCGGGAAGCAGCAGTGGGATTTTAAAATAAGCAAAAAGGGAAAACTGTTAAGCCAGGTACATAGGTCGGCGGCCGGTATGCAGAAAGGGGACTGTGCGCAGCAAAATGGGAAGCGGATATCTGTGGACGGCGCAGCGGCTATGTCCCATAACCGGAAGAAGAAATATCTGTTGGAGGAGGGGAAGGTCGTACCTCCGCTGGTGGACCTCGGAATCTTTACCGCAGAGGGAAAGATAGTACGCAGCATGTATGACAAATACAGACAGATAAACCGGTTTCTTGAGCTGGTGGAAGATGTGATAAAAGATTATCCGGACAGGGAGCTGCACATTATTGATTTTGGATGCGGCAAATCCTACCTGACCTTTATTCTGTATTATTATCTGGTGGAATTGAAAGGGCGAAGCGTTCATATGACCGGGCTGGATTTAAAGGAGGAGGTTATCCGTAAATGTAATGAAACGGCACAAAAGTATCGTTATGACGGTCTTCGTTTTGAGCTTGGCGACATAAACGGGTACACGACAGACGAGCCAGTGGATATGGTGGTGACACTTCATGCGTGTGACACCGCCACGGACTATGCCCTTTATAATGCCATTGCGTGGAATGCCGGAATCATTTTATCCGTGCCCTGCTGCCAGCATGAAATCAATGCGCAGATAGCAAGTGAGGATTTGGCACTGTTTACGAGATATGGAATTGTAAAGGAGCGGGTGTCCGCATTGATTACCGATGCGATTCGTGCCAATGTGCTGGAATATTGCGGTTATAAAACACAGCTGTTGGAATTTATTGACATTGCACATTCACCAAAGAACATATTAATCCGTGCGGTAAAACGCAATGTGCCGAAGGAGAGAAAGGAACGTGCAAGGGCAGAGGTGGAACGGTTGTGTGAGGAATTTCATTTACAGCAGACGTTGGCGGATAGGGTGTTTCATTCAGATAATTGCGAAACTTAATTTTTTCAAGGCGTTCGTTATGCAATTCATGGTATTTTTTAGAGGAAAGGGGAGAAGGATATGAAGAGCAGAAGATTGTTTTTTTGTATGGTGTTGATATTGCTGTCAGGTATTTTTGCGGCGGCGAACGGGTCGCAGGCGAAGGTTGCCCTGAATAAAAAGAGGGCAACGGTAACGGTGGGGAAGACGGTCACGCTGAAGCTGCGGGGGACAAAGAAGAAGGTAAAGTGGTCGACCAGCAGCAAAAAGATAGCCACGGTCAGTGTGAAAGGAAAGGTAAAGGGAAAAAAGGCAGGAACGGCGACGATTACAGCGACAGCGGGAAACAAAAAATACAGGTGCAAGGTTACGGTTAAAAGAAAAAAGCCTCAGGACGAACAGGGTGAGGCACCGGGCGAGGACACGCTGAATGCAGATGCGGGAGAGTATTCGATTAACAATGTACACACTGGATATGCGACATTTTATGACCGTGTTTCCGGTGGAGCGGCAAATCTGGATTATCTGGAGGCGTCCTATTATACGGCGGCAATGAATAATGCCGATTATATGAACGGACTGGCAGGCGCATTTATCGAGGTGACGGACAAGGACGGCGACAAGATTCGGGTGGTGATTACCGACAGGCTTCCCGAAGGGGCGAAAGGGGATATCGATTTGTCGCGGGCGGCATTTGAAAAGATAGAGCCTCTCGTGACCGGAAAGATGAAAATTACATGGAAAATTATTCCATTTCCGGTGTCGGAGCCGATTAGCTATGTATTTAAATCTACCAGTAATCCATATTGGGCGGAGGTTCAGGTAAGAAACGGAAGATATCCGATTAAAAAGCTGGAATATTATGATAAAGCGGCCGGCAGGTATGTAGAGCTGCCAAGACAGGAATATAATTATTTTACGGCGGCCTCAGGCATGGGTGACGGACCCTATACCTTCCGGGTAACCGATTTTTACGGACATGTGCTGATTGACAAAAATATTGCCGCTAATTCCACGGCGACGCCGGTAGCGGGAAAAGCGAATTTCCCGTACTGACCTGTAGGTGGCAAGTCACTTGCAAATATAGAGGAATGCCGCTATAATAGGACGATAGAATTTAACAGATAGGAGAAACAAAATGGCGAAGGACAAGAAGTTAGTTGAACAGATTACCTCTATGGAGGACGATTTTGCACAATGGTATACAGATGTGGTGTTGAAAGCAGATCTGATTGATTATACAAGTGTCAAGGGCTGTATGGTGATTAAGCCGGCAGGATATGCGATATGGGAATTGATTCAAAAACAGTTAGACGAACGGTTTAAGGAGACAGGGGTAGAGAATGTCTATTTACCGATGTTTATTCCGGAGAGCCTTTTGCAAAAAGAGAAGGACCATGTAGAAGGATTTGCGCCGGAGGTTGCGTGGGTCACCCATGGCGGATTGAACGAATTGCAGGAGAGGCTGTGTGTCCGGCCGACCTCGGAGACATTATTCTGTGATTTCTATAAAAATGAGGTGGAATCGTATCGGGATTTGCCTAAGATATATAATCAATGGTGTTCGGTTGTCCGTTGGGAAAAGGAGACAAGACCGTTTCTCCGCTCCAGAGAATTTTTATGGCAGGAGGGGCATACGGCGCATGCAACGGCAAAGGAAGCGGAGGAGCGGACAATTCAGATGTTGAATGTCTATGCCGATTTCTGTGAACAGGTGCTGGCAATACCGGTTATCCGCGGTCAAAAAAGCGAGAAAGAGAAATTTGCCGGAGCGGAGGCGACTTATACGATTGAGGCGTTAATGCATGACGGTAAGGCTTTGCAGTCCGGAACGAGTCATAATTTTGGAGACGGCTTTGCAAAAGCGTTCGGTATCCAGTATACAAGTAAGGATAACCAATTAGAGTATGTACATCAGACCTCATGGGGAATGACGACGAGACTGATTGGCGCAATCATTATGGTGCACGGTGATAATTCCGGTCTGGTGCTTCCGCCGAAAGTAGCGCCTACCCAGGTTATGATTGTTCCGGTTATGCAGAAAAAGGAAGGTGTACTGGAAAAAGCGGCAGAATTAAAGGATAAGTTGTCCGCTTATCGTGTGAAAATAGATGATTCCGATAAGAATCCGGGCTGGAAATTTGCCGAGCAGGAGATGCGCGGGATTCCGATTCGTGTGGAGATTGGACCGAGGGATATTGAGGCGAATAAAGCGTTGATTGTCCGCCGCGATACGGGAGAGAAGATAGAAGCTTCCATGGACGAGCTTAACGGTAAGATTGGCGAATTGCTTGAAACCATACAGCAGGATATGTATGACAGAGCATTGGCGCATAGGGAGGAGAACACCCATACTGCCGTTTCGTGGGAGGAGTTTACGGAGATTATCGAGAATAAACAGGGATTTATCAAAGCGATGTGGTGTGGGGAGACCGAGTGTGAGGAAGCCATTAAAGAAGAGACCGGAGCCTCTACACGCTGTATGCCGTTTGCGCAGGAAACACTGGCAGACGTCTGTGTGCATTGCGGCAAGCCGGCCCATAAAATGGTATATTTTGGAAGGGCTTACTAAGGTTATTACAAACTTGAGAGAGACAGTATTTGCGATACGGCAGGTACTGTCTTTTTTTGTGGGATATTTTTTTGAAAGAATGTCTCTGAAAAGAAATTTCTTCTTGACAAAGCAGTGTTATAAGTG
>JAMPAW010000141.1 GCA_023666975.1 Clostridium sp. | reverse complement strand
GACTCGGAAACCGGCTCCAAAATCTCTTTCATATGCGCCCATTCCTGAAGAAACAGCGGGGTAAGGTTCTTAATCACATCAACTTTCCCATCCCTGGCTGCATACTCAAGCATTTTCGCTACACCGGAAAGGGAAACGGCTCCAATCATCGCCGCTGAGTTTTTCATCGAATGTACCTTAATCCGGTATTGGGCAAGCCGTTCTTCGTCTGCCATTTCCGCCTTGCAAATCACTTCAAAAAACTGCCCAAGCTGCGCTGCCTCCTCCTCTGCTGTCCGGTAAAAATGATTCACCGTATCCATTAATATCGTCTTATCCTTCAGATAAAGCTGTGCATAATTCCAGTCAAGCCCTTCCAATTCGGGCAATGGAGTCTCTTCCACCGCTGTACCCGCCTGTTTCCGGGAAGCTGCCGGCACTGCCTGACCGTCCATTAATTTGTCCTGCGGAAGGAATCTCATAATCATTTTTTCCAATTTTTCTGGATTGACCGGTTTGGAGAGGAAATCCCGAAATCCTTCCTTTAGATACATTTCCTTTGCTCCGGTTACGGCATTCGCCGTCAGCGCAATGACCGGTGCATCCAGATTGCCCCGTTTCTTCATTTCGTGCAGTACAGCAATACCGTCCATGTCGGGCATCATATGGTCAAGAAAAATCAAATCATATGTATTCTTCTGTACAAGCTCCAGACATTCCTTTCCGCCGCCAGCTTCATCAATCTGTACCTGCGTTGCCTCCAATAGTTTTACAAATACCCTGCGGTTTACCGCATTATCGTCCACAACGAGTATATGCGCTTCGGGAGCCGCAAACATCGCCTGATAAGTGTACGCCTCCGCCTGATTTCTAATTCTCTGTTCCAGATCGCCAACCGGCTCGGGATTTCGGATTTCCTGTTCCAGCACAAAAGAAAAAACGGAGCCTTTCCCATATTCGCTCTCCACCTGCAGCCTGCTCCCCATTTTCTCCAATAGCTGCGTGACAATATTGATGCCAAGGCCGGTTCCCTCTATCGCCCGGTTTCTCTGTTCCTCAATCCGCTCAAATTCACGATACAGCTTTTCGATATCCTCCTCACGGATTCCGACACCCGTATCTGCAACCCGAAAGGTCAGGCTCACGCTGTTCGGATGAACAACTCCGTCAACCGTAAGTGTCACGCTGCCGCTTTCGGTATACTTCACTGCATTCGTCATCAGGTTGACCAATATCTGGCGGATTCGGACGTCATCACCCCACAATCCCGACGGCAGGCTTTCGTTCACGGAAAGTTCCAGTGACAGCCCCTTGTCCTTCGCCTTCATCTTAAGCATATTCACAACATCATGAATCAGGCTGCTCAAATCATATTCCGCTGGGAGGATTTCCAGTTTTCCGGATTCTATCTTGGACAAATCCAGGATATCATTAATGAGAGAAAGCAATGTCTGCCCCGCATTCTGGATATCCAGCGCATACTCTCGGATCCGCGCCTCACTGCTCTCCCGCAAAATCATCGCATCCATGCCGAGAACTGCATGAATCGGCGTCCGTATCTCATGGGACATATTTGCAAGGAACCTTCCCTTTGATTCGCTTGCCTGCATCGCCTGCTGTTTTTCCCGTTCCATACCCATGATTTCATATATCGTGCTGATCGTAGAAAATATCAAAAGGAAAATCAGTCCTAGCGCCAGAATCATGCCGTTAAACAAATTACTTTTGTGGAAATAGAAAATAATCTGTATAAAGGCTGCCACGCACACGCCGGACATTCCCACTGCGACAAACCGGTACTCCCGGATCAATCCGCTCCGTATATCCAGAAGAATGGTCACAATCAACAATATAATAGAAATAATGCAAAATGCAGATATGTAACTAATCGTATCGGTAAAATCACAAATCCCCGTCATATGCAGCGCAGAACAGACAAAGAAATTGACAATAACAATGCCCTCCAAAATCTGATAGGCCCATTTGTAGTGTCCTTTTTGCACCTCATTCATATAGAGAAGATACGGCAGGGACAAAAGCATAATCATGATAAAGGTAATGTCATTGACAATGGAAAGGTTCGGAAAAATGAGCTGCCGGAATGAAGAATTGGTAATGAGCCAGACCGCGGCAACTAAAATCCCCCAGCCCAGATATTCCAGCGGCACCTTTCTGTGATAACAAAAACGCAGCGCCACGCTTGCGATAATAGCGACAATACTGAGCATCAGCGTGACAAATGCAACAATAAGCTCCAATCCAAACTGTTTAAAAAAATATTTCCACACACCCATCGGGGTTCCATAGTAAACGGTATAAAAAACACCCGAATACGAGGAGTCTGTACACAGCTCCACACGGAGTACTTTCCCGGCATCCTCCTCATTCATTTCCAAAAAAACATACGCTGCCGCACTCATTCTGCCAAACAGCCTGCTCTCCTTTGTAGAATACTCGTTCCGAAGCTGCCCGTCAATGAAAAAGCGCATATCCTGCTTTGCGCTGCGAAAACAGAGATACCGCCCGTTCGCAATATTGTCCGGCAGTTCCGTCTCCACAACGACCGTCTCGTTTCGCCCTGCCACGCACTTTCCGGGCATTGTCACCGCATCAGTCGTTCCATCCGGCAGAATCCGCTTCCACTCCCCGCTGTACTCCGTACACACGGAGTAGTTGTCGAGTTTATCGGACGGCAGCAAAAGCTCTCCGAGCAAAAAATATGCGCCTACTATCACAAGCAGAACGGCAAAAATCAAATTGATCATCTTCTGGCTCATATTACAATCCTCCCCTATAATGAAAGATGCTCTGAAACGCCAAAAGGTTCCCGTGTTTTTATTTTTTTACGGTTTTTCGCACAGAATCTGTGCCAGGGATGTGAAAGCCTTGCTTTTTCTGGCTGGAAGCATGCCGGTAAAATCATGCCATACAGGTAATACTGCCCGTATGGCATGGGTTTCAATATTTCTCGATCAGTTTCACCACCGCTGTATCGGCATAGGTCAACGGCTCATTATGGATAAAAAAGACAACCCGGTTGGAAGGAGCATACAACGTTTCCAAAATATCTCCCTCATACGGATTCAGAATATTCGCCAGCGGCTGTCCGGTTCTGACTTCCTGCCCTGCCTTTACCATAGGCTCAAATATACCGGATTTCGCTGTTTTTATCAAAATCATATTCTCGTCATGTACAATTTTGGAAGGCAGGCTTTCCGGTATACTGTATTTTATCATTCCCTGATGGGACAAAAAATTCATGACTGCCAACACTGCCTGACCGGCACTGTTTTGGTCGATCCGTGCCGTGGTAGAGGTATACAATGAAAATGCCTGCGTATCCCACACCTGCCAATTATAGTTCAAAGTTGCCGTATCATAAGGTCTTACCTTCCGCACAATCACATACGGCAGTCCAAACTGCTTTGCGGTCTCCGGATCGCTGTATCCCTCGTCCATCAGCCGCACATGCGGAACAAAATCTCCCGGCATATAAAAAGAGGTAAACTGGATACCAAACGTATATTCTGAAATTTCCTTAAAAACACCATCTGCAATTCTCTGGGTTGTCTCCCCTAAATCATATCCGGGAAACATCCGGTTGATATCCGTGTTATCGGTTGGCCAGAACCTTTTTTGTATATTCATGGAGTACGGATTAATCGAAGGGATAATCAGGATTTTATGCCCTTCGGCAATTCTCCCCTCGTCCTCTAACTGTTTCATCTTTTTGACTAATTGTGAGCAGCAATACATCTGCTGTACCTCATTTCCCCTAGAACTTCCCACAATACAGACCGATTTATTTCCGGTTCCAAATTCATAGCCCGTCACACGAAAAGTATCCCGGTATAATCCTTTCAGTTCGTAAATGATTCTTTTATTCATATCCACACACCTCCTTTTTCAGCAGCCTGCCCATAAGAGAACCCTCCACGACAACCGGATAATCCCTTATCGTAAACAACATGCCATCTTCCGGTGCGCACACTTCATCTAATACTTTTCCGCATAGCGGATCTACAATCCGCCCAATCATTTCACCTTTTTTCATTTTTGCGCCATGCTGTACGGTCGGGATAAACACACCGCCAACACTGGCATTCAAATAACTGACATCTTCCGGGCTGCGGGAAATAATCGGCTTTCTGACCGGTTTTACTTCCCCGTTCCAGATTCCCAGTTTTTTCATCAAATGGAAAATTCCATCTACCATCTGGTCGCCATAGCTCTGCGTGATCCGCATCCCCACACCCATTTCCACGACCAGCACCGGTGTGCCAATACGGTTTAAGCTATAGGCAAAGGTGGATTCCAACACAGTACTGGCTCCATGCACCCAGATAAAATCAACGTTAGCCGCCTTAGCCAGCGGCACCAGAAGATCCTGATGCAACTCATTAATGCGAATCTGCGGTATTTCTGTCAGATAAATATTGCTGGCATGGATATCCAGCACGCAGTCCGAGCCAGACACATCTTCCACTATCCGGGCAGTTAAATACTCCGTCATGCTGCCGTCAATATCTCCCGGAAACAGACGGTTCATATCCAAATCAAACGCCGGGATTCCTCTGGTAATCGAATCAATCCCTAACGGATTCATTGCCGGATAAATATCAACAATGCCGGTAAGACATTCCCTGTTCTGCTCTATGCGGCGCTGCAATTCAAAACAGACATACTGCCCTTCCAGTTCATCACCGTGGATACCCGTAACAATGCTGATGCGTTTCATATCCTCTATCGATGTGCCAACCGATTCCGGAACAATACGGTTCCTTTTGATTTCCAGCACTTCATCTACCGGCAGCCCTACCGCTGCTATTGTCTTTATCATACTATACAATCCTTTCCTTTCTCCCTTTTTTCCACCAGAACATCTATCGTCTGCGACTGTGCTCCGCCACTCCACATCAGCCCGCGGTTAATCGCACAATCTGCCGCATCCCTGCCATGCCCAAGCTTTATGTAATGGTCTAATACCAGACAGTCATTCGTCGGGTCAAATGCCACCCACCTGCCGTCACAAAATGCTTCCACCCACGCATGGCTGGCTCCTTCGCCAACGATCAGCCCACACACATAACGTGCCGGAATCCCTGCCATCCGCAGCAATGTAACATAAATATGTGCATAATCCTGACAAACTCCCCTGCCCAGTTTCCACGCCTCCTCCGCCGTAGTATGAACCTGCGTAGCACCCGCCACATAGGAAAAATCCTCATGCAGCCGATGCATCCATGCCATACATATCTCATAATGGCTGCTGTACTTTGAAAAATCACAGGTCTGGTAATATTGACAAAGCTCGGAACCGGGTATACATTTGCCATGCGGAACACGGAATACACCCGTCATGGAATCCCAACCCGCCTCCTCATAATCCGTCTGGAGGATTTCCACATCACCGGCTGCCTGGAAAATGAATTGATTATGCGGCTCTGTCTCACAGCCATATATCTGCCTGTTTCCAAAAGAATCCTCTCCGCAGGAATACTCTGTCACCGGCAGTACAGAAAGCTCCATTCCCAGTAAATGCTGTCTCGCATCTTCCCTCGGAATACACTTGATCGTAAAATAACATCTGCCGACATGCTCCTCATATTTTATCTCCATTTTATACTCAAAATGCAGCACTGCCACGAAACCACTCCTAACTTGCCTGTACTATTATCGGAGCTGCACTTCTTTATGCAGTTCCGACGATTGCCTCAACATTTGATACAATCTTATAGTAATCCAAATCCGGATTTTCCACAAGTCTTTTCAGTTCTTCCAGCCTGTCCCTGTCATAAATCAATCCGCTTCTCTCCACCCGCGGAACCATGCGGCACACTTCCCTTACGAGTTCCTCCTGCGAAACCCTAAGCCTTGCATACAAATCAATACGCTCAATCCGTTTTCCCGCTTTAATCATATTCCGCACCTGCTCTGAATCAATCCGGTCATCGGCAATTCCCCAGAACGATAAGATATGGTCGAGAAGATACTGCAGTTCTATCAGCGGCGATTTACTCACTGCCGCCTTATTCATATCATAAATGGCAAGCTGGATATAAGAAAGCGTTTCCGAACCGATACTCTCCCGAAGCACAATGGCATTGTCATACGCCCGGTTCAGATTACTAATAATGGAATCCGGGTTATCTGCAGCAAAGGGATAACGCCTGAGAAAATCTTCCTTTGATGTATAAATATTGGGAATGTCAATGGATTCACAAAATGCCTGATAACTGTCAACCGTTTCATCAATCATGCTGTCAAACTTCGGAAAATAGAAACGAAGCGTTGTGTACACACGTTCCGTGTATCTTCCCAGCCAAAATAAATGATCTGCCTGTTCTACTGATATAATACCCATGTGTCTTTAAACCCTCCTCCCTGTGATGAATTCACAATAAACGAATCTGTATTCCTCGAAAACCTTGTCAGCCCGCTCTTCCAGACCATCGGCTCCTCTGCCATCAAAACAAATGCCCGAAGGTCTGCCTTTCTCGGTACAATTTCCCCGTTATCCACAATATCCAAATCCTGAAAGTCAATTACCTCCTGCGCAATAAACCGTCTTGGTTCCCTCTTTAACAGTGCAATAAAATCCTCCTTCTGCTGCTTTGTCATGGAACTGCCAAATACAACACCATATCCGCCTGCCTCTGCCACATCTTTTAAGACCAAGTCATCAAAGTGCTCCACAACATATTTCATATCCTGCTCATAAAATGGCAGATATGTCGGTGCATTGCTAAGAATCGGCTCCTCACCTAAGTAATACCGAATCATCTTCGGAACAAAATAATAAATGCCCTTATCGTCCGCCACACCGTTTCCCGGCGCATTTAAGAGTGCCACATTTCCCTTGCGGAACACCTCGTAAATATGCGGAATGCCAATCAGGGATTCCGGGTTAAAGTTCATCGGGTCCAGATATTCATCGGATATCCTGCGGTATACAGCCCCCACCCGTTCCCTTGTTCCGTTAGCCGAAATATAATAAAGCATATCCTGTTCCACAACCAGTTCCGAGCCTGTCGCAAGATGCGCCCCGGTCTTTTCCGCCAGATAGGAATGCTCAAAATAGGCTGCATTATACCTGCCCGGTGTCAGAATCACGGTATGTCCACCCGGATTCACATAGTCCATCGCTTTCCGCAGTAAATCTGCATAATTCCGGTTGTCCTCTAACCGGTAATTATGAAAGGTATCCGGCGAGCTTCTCCTGCACAAATCCCTTGCAATCATAGGATACGATGCACCGGAAGGCACCCGTAAATTGTCTTCTAATATGTACCAGTTATTATCTTTTCCCTTTACTAAATCAATACCGGATATATGGGAATAAATTCCCTTTGGCGGAACCGTTCCCTCGCACTCCGCCATATAACCGCTGGAAGCAAAAATAAAATCCTCCGGAACAATCCCGTCCTTCACAATCTGCTTCCCACTGTAAATATCCTTCAAAAATAAATTCAAAGCCATCACACGCTGCTTCAGCCCTTTTTCCAGGAAACTGAATTCATCATGCTCAATCACCCTCGGTATGGAGTCAAAGGGAAATAACTGCTCTTTGAAAACGTTATTTTTATAGATACCAAATTTCACTCCATAGCGTGCCAACAGCTCATTAATCTTGTCCGTGTGCCTTAATAATTCCAATTGCTGCATGGCGTTTCCTCCTTCCGAATACCAGAAACGGTTCCGTTCCTTATAAAATGTTAAAAGGCGCCCTGCTTACAGCAGAACGCCTTCGTTCGTAAATCAAGCATAGTATATTCTCTTTTTTATGGGATGTCAAGGTTTTATTTCCGCAGAAGAATTTCTAATCCTATTGACATTGCGGTTCATGAGATGTCTGCCAAGATGGCGGTAAGCAAATGCCTTGCACTTCGACATCTCCTGATGATGCTCCTGCAATAAACCGTCCGGTGAATCATATACGCCAAAATCCTGGTTGATACCCTCGCTTTGGATATAGGTATTATTCCGGTCAAAATCAATCACGGGATTTTGAAAGTCTTTCACGGCTACGCCATAACCGCAAAATGCACCTGTACATTCTCCATTTTGCCGTTGCAGCTTCCCAAGATATGCTTTATCAAGAATAAATCCCTCTAACTCATACCACACGTCTTCCAAATACACCTCAACCCAGCTGTGGAATACATTTTGAGGCGCATTCCGATAGACAATCCCTGTCATTGCCCCTTTTTGCAGTGTCTTGTCAATCGTAAATCCATGTACCCGGCACGGAAGCCCACATGCCCTTAACAGCGTTCCCTTTGTATTACACTGTCCATAACCGTCTGCCAAAACCTTAGAGGCAGGAATACTGTCATCCACATTGTAGCCAAATAAAATCTCGTCCCGGACAAAATTATAAATTGCTTTTAGGCACTCAAATTCACTGAGAGATTTCCAGTTTCTATGTTCAATTAACTGCTGAATGTTCACATTGGAATAATCCAGCATTCTTGTTTCCCGCAAATATTGTTCCATTTTGACCTCTTCCGTTTCCCCTCACAAAACCGCAATCCTGCTGATTAAAAATTTATTCGTGCAGCACACTGTTTTCCCGTCCAATATCCAGTGCCGCATTACAGTCCTCATCTAACTTCTTCGCACATTCCTGCGGGGTAACATTTTTCGACAACAGCTCGTGGATATTCGGCCAGAACACACTGCGGACAGAGGTATCATTTCCCTGCCAGTTCGGGCTGTTATTCATAAAATCCACTACATGCTCCGCATTTTTCGTAAATTCGTCCAACATCGTAATCTGTTCCTTATATTTCTCGGAAACCTTTTTGCTTGCAGGAATATTTCCGGCAGACAGTTCCAGCCATTCATCATTTTCATAAATATACCGGATAAAATCCTTCGCCGCCTGCACTTTTAATTCATCGCCATTGTCAAACACCTCAAAACCGGTCACAAAA
>JAMPAW010000140.1 GCA_023666975.1 Clostridium sp. | reverse complement strand
TCAACCTTCTTTCTTGGGATCCTCTATATTTTTAATTATACAGGAAGCTCCTTTGATTCTTTACATGCGGTTGGCGAACCTGCATGTATTATATCATTGGAGGTTTTTGACTGTAAGCTAAAGCAATGCTGACTCACCTGCATAGCAGGTGGTTTATTCGTTTTGCAAAGTTCCGTTTCTCTGTTTGAGAAACTCCACAATGCAAAACAGACCCTTGGTCTAACAAAAAGAAAAAGGCTATCACTCCCGCAATAGCCCTTTCACAAAAAAGATATGAACTTATAGTAAAACGAAAAGCAGCAAAACGCCTGCCAATCCCGCTGCAAGAACTGCCATCATAACATATGCCGTTCTTTTCTCCTTTGCGGAGATATCAGTTTTCCCCTCACTGTCAAGCTGCTGTTTTACCAGATTCGTTGTTCGCGCCGTATTCCACATCGGATCATTTCCAAATCTTGGATCAAATCCCATAGTCTCACCCCCTCAACATAATCAGTTGTCTAATCCGCTGTCTTGCGCATAGCACTGCTTTCGCAGTTGCCCGCTGTACAATATAGGCAAATCCAGATAGTCGCTTATGACCTGGACGCACCGTCCACGGATAGAATTTCTCCCGTCACGTAGCTTGCCATGTCACTGGCAAGATAGAGGAATGCTGCTGCTACCTCCTCCGGTTCACCCGGTCTTCCAAGCGGAATCTTGGCAGAAATCGCCTGAACCACCTGATCCGGCAACGCCGCTACCATATCGGTCTTGGTGACGCCGGGTGCCACTGCATTGACACGGATATTATCCGGTCCCAGCTCTCTGGCCAAGGAAATGGTCAAACCGTTTACTGCAAATTTACTGGTCGGATATCCCACGCCTGCCGGCTGTCCGGAAATACTTACCATGGAACTGGTATTAATAATTGAACCGCCGCCCTGCTCCTTCATTATCTTAGCGGCAGGCAATATCGCATAAAAAATTGCCTTCACATTTAAGTCGATAACCTTATCAAATTCCTCCGGTGTATAATCGTATAATGGGGTACTCTGCGATATCCCGGCATTATTGACCAAAATATCAATTCTGCCAAACTTTTCTTTTACTTCCAAAATTGCTCTTTCTACTTCTGCCGCATCGGTAAGTTTAGGGAATTTGCCTTCTACCTCCCAATCCGCATTTTCTGCCTTAAGTTTATCCAATGCCGTGTCTACCGATTCCTGACGTGAACCAAACAATACAACTTTGGCACCATTCTGAAGATATTTCCTCACAATTTCAAAACCGATGCCTCTCGTTCCTCCTGTCACTACTGCCACTTTTCCTGTTAACATAAATCTACCTTCCTTTCCATAATATTTCATCAAGCATGTATAACCTCATTTTACCGAAACACACACAAATTTGCAATAAAAATATATCTCTAATTGAACAGTCCCAGCAGTTCCTCCTTAGACAGGCCAGAAAGCGATACTCCGTCAGCAGAAATAATCTTATCCGCCAAATCCTGCTTCATTTCCTGAAGCTTCAATATTCTCTCCTCTATCGTTCCCTGAGCGATCAATTTCACCACGGTCACATCATTGCTCTGTCCGATACGATGAGTACGGTCTGTAGCCTGATTCTGTGCCGCAACATTCCACCACGGGTCATAATGTATCACCAAGTCAGCCGCCGTCAGGTTTAATCCTGTGCCTCCTGCCTTAAGGGAAATCAAAAATACCTTTCCCTTGCCGTTTTGAAACTGCTCCACCAAATCCCGCCTTTTCGCCTTCCCGGTACTCCCTGTCAGCATCAGGAACGGTATCCTCCTCTCCTTCAGCCGGAGAACCAACAAATCAAGCATACTGGTAAATTGAGAAAACAACAGAACACGGTGCCCGCCCTCTATGGCATTCTCCAACACTTCCATACAGGTATCGATTTTCGCAGAACCGCCCTTGTAATTATCATACAGCAGCGCAGGGTCACAGCATAGCTGTCTCAGTCTGGTTAATTCTGCCAAAATCTGCAGCTTATTCTCCTGTATCTCCTTCCCGGACTTCTCATTTAAATTCATCACAATATTTTTCTCGGCCGCTCTGTAAAGCCTGTCCTGTTCCCTGCCAAATCTCGTGTATACTACCTTTTCCACTTTATCCGGCAAATCCTTTAACACATCTTTTTTCAGCCGCCTGAGCAAAAATGGCGCCGTCATCGCATGCAGCTTGTCGAGTGCCTCCTTTTCCTCTTTTGTTCCCTCCACAATATTCTGTTCAAACGTTTCCTTGAAATATTTGTAGCTGTATAAATATCCGGGCATCAGATATTCAAATATGCTCCAAAGCTCACTTAAACGGTTTTCGATCGGTGTGCCGGTCAGGGCAAACCGGTTTCTGCTCTCAACAGATTTTACGGCTTTCGCCGCCTGCGTAGACGGATTTTTAATATACTGTGCCTCATCAATAATCTCACAGCCAAACCGTTTTCCCGCATAAAAATCAATATCTCTCTTCAGCAAGTCATAGGAGGTCACCAGCACATCATAATACTGCCACTCAGCAAGCAGTTCATGCCGCTCCTGTGCATTTCCGACCACCAGACCTATCCGCAGCTTGGGAGCAAAGCGCTGAAATTCTGCTTCCCAGTTATAGACTAAGGAGGCCGGACATACCACCAGATGTACCGGTCCCTTTACCGAGCATAAATAGGCGATCATCTGCAGGGTCTTTCCCAGTCCCATATCATCTGCAAGTATACCGCCAAATCCCAGCTCTGCCAGAGAGCATGCCCATTGATAACCTTCTTTCTGGTACTCTCTTAGATTCGCATTCAGCCCGTCCGGCAGCACATATTTCTTATGTGCATCAAAACTGCTGATTATCCGCCTAAACATATCATCGCGGGAAACCCTGATTTTATCCGCATTCTCCTTCATCAGCGCCTCAAGGTACAGTGAACGGTAGAGCGGCACCTCCGCCATTCCCGCCTTAAGCTGTGCCTTGGATAAATGCAGATTTTCCTGCAGGTCTGCAAATACACCGATTCCGCTTTCTGCCAGATTCAACAGTTCTCCGTTTTTTAGCCGAAAATACTTTTTTCTCCCACGGTATGCACTGAGAATATCATAGAGCTCCTCCTTGGACATGCCCGATATATCCCACTGTACATTTAAGAGATTCCCCTTTACCGACAGTCCTGTGGTCACATGAACTGCCGCTGTCACCCTAATCCGTTTAAATGCCTCTGAGATAAAGACATCTGCCAGATTCCGCAGTTCTTCTACGCCATATTCCACTAAAGCTGCCAGCCCGTCATCATCTCCCCGCAAAACGTACTGCTCCCTGTCGTCTGTTTTCTCTGGAAAATACTGCTCCACAAGCGTCCTCAGTTCATATTCCATTCTCACATCTCGATAGGTTTCCTGCAGCGATGCCAGCCGGATCAAATTGTGCTCCCTCTCTCCATAAACGGCCTTCGCCCGGCAGACTACCTCGCACTGTTCAGTCATATCCAGATATAATACAAATTCCGGCTCCTCTATCTGATATACGGAAAAATCCATATCCTCTATCCGGACATCTGCATATTTTTCCATAATCGGCAGTAATGTGGCGCAAAAAGACGCATAATCCCGCTTTGACAGATGAAAATCGGTATCCTGTGCAGAGTAAAAGCGATAACGGGACTCTACTGTCCGGTATGCCTGCGGCTTGTAAACCGTCATCAGTTTTACCAGTTCCTTCATCTCCCGGCAAAACTCTTCTGAACAGATATATATGCAGTCGTCCCACCAAATCGAAAAATTTTTCACTCCCTCCAACAGCAAAACCTCCGGAAAGACAATACTGACCGAATTACCGTTATCCATTCCCTTTATCGTTATCGGAAGAAACGGGTCCTGCTGCCGTACCGGTATTTTCTTCTTCATGCGTTCCATATAAGTCTGGACCAGCAGCTTTTCCCCCGCATAAAGGGCAAGCAATTCCTGCAGCTGCGCTGCGTCAAGCTCCAGATAACGTCTGTCGGTCATTCTGTAGGTAAAATAATCCGTCTTAGGAAAAGATACGTTCAACAGGAAGGATACTACCGACAATGCCTCTTTCGTAAATGCACTCTGCGTATGGACAAACTCCAGATTTTTCCCGTATTGGACAAACTGCTGCCTGCGAATATTGTCTACCAGCTCCTCAATATTTTTTACCACATACATCTGGCTTCTTCCGATTCTCAGTCCCAGCTTTTCCGATTCCCTCTCCAAATAAAGCGTGACCTCAAGCTCTACGTCCCCGCCGGCGAGTTCCTGACAAAACCGGTTTCTCTGCTGCAAAACGACACCGGAAATCGCATCTAATAATTCTTTCGAGCTGTCCTTCTGCGTTACCGGACTGACATCGGAAAACGTCCTTCCTGATGCCGTTATCTGCGCAGATTGCGGCATTCCCCTTGTGACCAGTTCCTTTTCCAAAAGTTCCCCCAGATATCGGTCCAGTGTTCTCTCCCTGTCATCTTCGTCATCATCTTCCGGCATTTCCGTCTCCACCCGCTCCTGCAGCACATCAAAGGACTGCCCGTCACTGCCGTTTCTCAGCAAATCGAACACCTCCTGCTCTTCCACGCAGTAATCCGTCTCCAGCAGGGTAGCTACCAGATGCTTGCAAAATCCATTATATTCCGCAAACGCCTTACAGTCACAGCGTCCCTCTCCTATCCTCAACGGCCCGAAATCCCCCCACATTTCCAGCCGTACACTGGTCTGGTAGAGATTACCGCCGGAACCCTCTACGTCACCAATCAGCTGTACGCTGTCAGCAGAAACCTTTTTCATCAACAGGGAAAAAACAGCATCCTCTTGGAATAACGTTTTCCCACGGCGAAAGGTAGCCGGTAATACACATTTCTGTCTGATTGAATTGTCTGTCAGTATGCTCATCGTAATCTCCTATCCGATACCATCATCATCTCTCTGCTCCGTTTTCCGCACCGTTTTATATTACCGTCAAAATCCCCGGCAATTTTATACTCGCGAACGAAATTGATTGCCGTTTCCAATTATTCGCCGCGGTATATGCAGTTACACTAAACATTTGCCTGCGGCAAATATTAAGTGTAACTAGTATAACAGCAGTTTCACGATGTAAGACTCTGCATAAATGCCGTGACAAACACGGCCGCCGAATTCCAGTATATCGTCGGCTCATTCAAGGAATAGCATTCCCATATATCCAGATAGCACTTCATCGGAGGAGTTCCCGGTGCAATCATCCATTCCGCTTTCTCATCTGCCGGCTGTCCGTTGGCACCGCCCGAAACAAATCCGGGAATCGTTTCCACAATCCCGTCTGCCACCGTTACCCTATGGTGAAGATTGCGGCAGGCACATTCGCCGACTCCGCTAATATAACTGTAACCCGCAGCATTTACTCCCAATACATAGTGCAGCTGCTGCCCGGCACACTCCAGAAAAGTTTTTTCTCCGCTCAGCAGATATGCTGTCGCCAAAAGCATTCCTCTGTTTAACGGTACGGAATTGCTTCCCCAGCAGTATTCCTCCTTTGTCATCGCCACCATGTAGCCGCACCGGCGGCTCACTGCTTCCAGCCTGCTTGCCTCTTCAATAAAGATATTCCGATATTGCTGCTGTAACTGCTCCTCCTGTTTTGCGATTACCGCTTCGCTTTCCACTCGTCCTGCCAGCTGATCCTCCAGTATTGCCCAGCCGGCAAAAGCAGCTACGTCTCTCCAGCCCAATCCGCTTTTTTCCTCAATACTCTGCAAAAGCGGCTCCGCCTTTTCCAAATAAGCCAAATCACCCGTACACCGGAAAAGCTCTACAGCAGCCCACAACCGTTCATCGCTGTCGTCCCGGTCGCCATACTCTCCGGTATTGCACTCCTTAGGGTTGTTAAATCCGATAAATTCCGGGTGGCTCTCCAGCCAAGCCCATGCCCGTTTTGCCGCCCGTAATGCCGTATCTGCAAAATCTGCGTCCAGCCTGCGATACACCCGGTAAGCCTTCGCCATAACTGCCGCAAAATCCGCTGTCGCCATCGTAGACACAGGAAACAGAATCATCTGCCTTTTATCTTCATCGGGCATGACAAAATTTGCATGCCGCATCGACGTGAGCTTATGGCATACGCTGCCGTCCGGCATCTGCATTTTTAACAGCCATTTCAGTTCATAAAGACATTCATTCAACATATCGTCTATCCCGTTTCCGCTCTCCGGTATATCCAGATTTATCTGAAAGCAGTTTGGAAAAAAACTCCATGCATATAGCAGATGTGCTAAGGCAGTGGTGGCTGCTGTCGTGTATCTGCCATAGTCTCCGGCATCATGCCAGCCTCCGGTAACGTCAAGCAGCTTCCTCTCCCGTTCCCCGTTTTGCCAATGAAGATAATCCTCCAGCATAACAGCCCCTTTTTCATGGCAGCATTTCCTTTGAAAAATACCGGCATGCTTTTCCTTAAGTTCCATGCCGCAGCGCTGATAGTAAAACGATTTACACAATACCCGATTTAAATGCCTATACAAATCTGCACCAATGCGAAAATGACAGGATTCCTCCCGCTGCCCGCTCTCAATCCGGTAAATCCCCTCTGTACTGACCTTAGAAAAATCCGCCTGCCAGATATAATCTCCGGAAGCCTCATCATATCCAAAATAGACTGCCCTGCCTTCAAACACACAATCTCCTTTTTCGTCCAGCACCCTTATCTGCCGTTCCCCCTTTTCCGGTTCAACAGCACCGTTTTCGGCCAGAACTGCCGTCTTTTTACTATGGGGTGCATATCCCAACTGGTCCACATATATCATCTTCCCGTCTTCCTCCAAACATATCGTCCTGTGCACGGCAGCTATACCATTTTCTCCAGCTCTTCGGTATAAAAAGCCGCCTGTTCCCCGTCATTCAATGCCTGATAACACCGTATCAAGCCCTGAAGCGGTATCTCCCGGCTGTATCTTAAGGATAATTCACTCTGCGTTTCATAGGCGCCGTTATAATACCAGATAACCGCCTCACCATATTCGCCCGCTTCCTCATAATACTGTCCCAGACATGTGCACACCTCGGAGCTGCCGTCACCGTTTGCCATATGCTTTAAGGCAGCACCAAGAATACGATGTGCGTCCCTATTAAGAGCATAACATTTTACCAATACACACTGGACTGCCCGCAGTTCATTGTCCTGAAGCACATTTTCCAATAATCGCTCAAAATATTTTTGAGCAGCCAGAAAATCCTCCTGCTCTCCCGCAATAAACAATTCCTTTGCATACATAATATTCAGCTTCGGCGATAAAAACGTCCCTGCCTCCGTCATTCTCTGCAGATTTGCGAAATCCCTTGCGCTATGGCTCTCATGAGGCTTATGGATAATCGCAATGTCACTGTCATAAATCACCGGTTCCAGTTTAATCGTCTCGTGGAGCGGGTCCTGCCAGACAAACTGCCGTAAACGCTTTACCAGCTTCGGACGGTATTCTTTATCATAATTATAGGTGGTTCCAAATTCAAGCTGATTCGTATAATACATCTGCACAATGTCAATTTCCGGCAAAAGTATCTTTTTCAGGTCCAATATCTGCCGGATATTCGCCTCATCAATCACCTCGTCTGCATCGGCAATATAAATATATTCCTTTGTCGCCTTGGAAAATGAAAAGTTGCGCGCAGCAGAAAAATCATTTATCCATTCAAAATCATATATCTTATCGGTATAGGCGGCGGCAATCTCCTTGGTTCGGTCAGTGGAACCGGTATCAACGATAATGATTTCATCGGAAAATGCCCTGACACATTCTAAGCATCTGGAAAGCATTTTCTCCTCATTTTTTACAATCATGCAAGTGCTAATGGTTATCATAGGCTCCTCCTGTAAAACATTCCCCGGTCTGTCTACCGGTTTGCTTCCCTGCTCCGCTGGTGCTTTTCCTTACAATCCATGGCAAATTCAATAAGAAAATCATAGAACTCCTTGACAATCCTGTTCTCGGAAAACTGCTGATTATAGGTGATAATAATATCCCGCTTACACTCCGGACTGATTATCGGTAAAAGCACCATATTCTGCGAGTGTTCTGCACTCTCCCACGAATACTCCGGCCAGAATCCCACACCCAGACCGGCACTAATCAGACTGCGCACAGACTCAAAATTCATACTCTCAAAAACAATATCCGGTGAAAATCCCGCCTCCAGGCAGAACTGGTCACAGATACTCCGAATCGGCCTGGTATCTGCCATGACAATAAATCCCTCCTCGGCCACTTCACTAAGCTGGATTTCCTTATACCTTGCATATTTTGAATTTGCCGGCACGGCCAAAAAGAACTTCTCCTCTAAGACTGCCTGATTGGCGGCAGGATTCTTCCTCGGCAATGCCGCCGTAATGCAGAGGTCATAATCCATGGAAAACTGATTCTGCAGAAAATGAAAGTTGATATCCGGGTGCTTTGCCTTATAAGCGATAATGCAGTTTGTCACCAGCACCGACGCTGCCAACACGTTCAAATGGATCGTCTGATGCTGCTTTTTGGCAGTGTCCGCTAGTTTTTTGGGAAGGCTGTCCAGACTCTTCATGATCGGCTTCAGTTCTTCCACCAAAAGCCTGCCGGAATCACTTAACATGATTCCCCCTTTCTTGCGGTCAAACAGCTTCACCCCCAGCTCCGCCTCCAGCCGCTTAATGGATTGCGACAGTGCCGGCTGCGCAATATGCAGTGAATTTGCCGCTTTCGTGATATGCTCATACTGGGCTGCCACCAAAAAATACTGTAACTGTTGTAATTCCATACCTAATCTCCATTTCATTTCGTAAAAATGGATTCCCAATATCCATCAGGAATCCATAGATAATATTTTTATTATAACTTTTGTGTTATCATCTGTCAAGCAACCCTGTATTATTGCTGATCATCAAGTAATACTAGTACAGCGAAAATTAAGTTTTGGATAGTTTGACGTAGCATGATTGTTTCATA